>NZ_JBMDIJ010000049.1:0-49458 GCF_057808595.1 Pseudomonas sp. FG98
AACGGCGTCGCCCAGGGCGTCGGCCCGAACAAGGTGGTGATCGACATGAGCTCGATCTCCCCGACCGCCACCAAGGCCTTCGCCGAGAAGATCAAGGCCACCGGCGCTGCCTACCTCGACGCCCCGGTGTCCGGCGGCGAAGTCGGCGCCAAGGCCGCGACCCTGAGCATCATGGTCGGCGGCTGCCCGAAAGCCTTCGAGCGCACCCTGCCGCTGTTCCAGGCCATGGGCAAGAACATCACCCGCGTCGGCGGCAACGGTGACGGCCAGACCGCCAAGGTCGCCAACCAGATCATCGTCGCCCTGAACATCCAGGCCGTCGCCGAAGCCCTGCTGTTCGCCGCCAAGAACGGCGCCGACCCGGCCAAGGTCCGCGAAGCACTGATGGGCGGCTTCGCTTCGTCGAAGATCCTCGAAGTCCACGGCGAGCGCATGATCAAGGGCACCTTCGATCCGGGCTTCCGCATCAGCCTGCACCAGAAGGACCTGAACCTGGCCCTGCAAGGCGCCAAGGAACTGAACATCAACCTGCCCAACACCTCCAACGCCCAGCAAGTGTTCAGCACCTGCGCGGCCATCGGCGGTTCGAACTGGGACCACTCGGCGTTGATCAAGGGCCTGGAACACATGGCCAACTTCTCGATCCGCGACAACGAATAACGAATAAAGTCCTCCAGCCCGACTCCTGCTAAGATTGCGACCCGCCTGCTCCACGAAGGGGCAGCGCGGGTTTCAACGATCAATCCTGGCAGAGGTAAGGTATGTCGTCTGGCGTTTCATCCACGGGCGAGCTGGCAAAAATCGAACGGCTGCAACTGCACGACACCGTGCTCGATCATTTGCGCCGTTTCATCATCGAAGGCACGCTCAAGCCAGGCATCAAGATCAATGAACGGGAGCTCTGCGAAGCCCTCGGCATTTCCCGCACGCCGCTGCGCGAAGCGCTTAAAGTGCTGGCCGTGGAAGGCCTGATCGAGCTCCAGCCAAACCGCGGGGCACGGGTGGCGCAGATGAGCGACGTCGAGATCCGCGAGACCTTCGAGCTGATGAGTGGCATCGAAGCCTTCAACGGCCAGCTGGCCTGCGAGCGCATCACCGATGCCGAGGTCATGACCATCAAGTCCTTGCACTACCAGATGCTGCAAGCCAAGGAAAACCACGACCTCTCGCTGTATTTCCAGAAAAACGCCGCCATTCACGACGCCATCAGCCTGGCCGCGCGCAATGACACCCTGCGCAAGACCTACCTGACCCTCAACCGGCGCATCCAGGCCATCCGCTACCTGTCCAACCGCACCGAGGTGAAGTGGGACCGCGCCATCCATGATCACGAAGAGATGATCGAAGCCCTGGAAAAACGCGATTCCGAGAAACTGCGCAACATCCTGCGTGGCCATATCCTCGATGCAGGCGGCCTCAAGCCGGCCTGATACCCCGCCCCCTCTCTCGCGTCACCCCACCTGCCAATTTTGCATTCAAGCCGGTCACACACGACCGGCTTGCGTCTTTGCGCGCCTCTGATTCCGGGCCTCTCCAGATAGAGCGCTAGACGAATTTTATATTTTGAATGCAGAATACCAATCGAGCACCGCCTTGCTGCTGCTCCCTGGCACTTTCCGACCCAGCCTGAGAGGTCACACCGTGAACCCAGAAGACCAAGAAAAAACCTACGAATCGCGGCGATCGTTTTTCAAGAAAACCCTCACCCTGATTCCCCTCACCGTCGTCGCCACCCAGGTTCCCGGGCTGGTCGACGCTGCCCCCAGCGAGCCGGCCCAGGCGTCAGCTACCAGCGCTCCGGCAACGCCCTATTCCCCGGTGTTCTTCAATGCCATCGAGTGGGCCTTCATCACTGCCGCCTGCGCCCGCCTGATCCCCAGCGACGACCTGGGTGCCGGCGCCGTCGAAGCCGGCGTGCCAGAATTCATTGACCGCCATATGCAAAGTGGCTACGCCGCCGGAGATATCTGGTTCCTCCAGGGCCCCTACTACGAAGCCGCTCCAGAATTCGGCTACCAGGGCAAGCTGGCGCCGCGGGAGATCCTGCGGGTCGGCATGGCCGGGCTGGATGCCTGGAGCCAGAAAGAATTCTCCGGCAAGCGCTTCAGCGAGCTGGCGGCCGAACAACAGGACGCCGTGCTGAAGAAACTCGAAGCCGGTGAGATCAAGACCGAAGGCGTGCCCGGCAAGGTGTTCTTCAGCCACCTGCTCAACGAAACCCTGTACGGCTTCTTCTCCGATCCGCAGTACGGCGGCAACAAGGACATGGTCGGCTGGAAACTGGTGGGTTACCCCGGCGTGCGCGCCGATTTCATGGACTGGGTGGAGCAGACCTCCAAACCCTATCCGCTTGCCCCCGTCAGCATGTCCGGTCGTCGAGGTTAATCATGGCAATCCAAGAAAAAGTCGACGCGGTGATCGTCGGCATGGGCTGGACCGGGGCGATCCTGGCCAAGGAACTCACCGACGCCGGCCTCAAGGTGGTCGCCCTGGAGCGCGGCGCCGACCGCGATACCTACCCGGATTTCGTCTATCCCAAGGTCAACGACGAACTGGCCGGCTCGGTACACCGCAAGTACCTGCAAAGCCTGAGCAAGGAAACCCTGACCATCCGCCACGACATGTCGCAGCGTGCGGTCCCCTACCGCCAGATGGGCTCGTTCAAGCCCGGCGACGGTGTCGGTGGTGCCGGCACCCACTGGTCGGGCTGCCATTTCCGCGCCCTGCCGGAAGACTTCAACCTGCGCTCCAACTACGAGAGCCGCTACGGCAAATCCTTTATCCCCAAGGACATGACCATCCAGGACTTTCCGGTGACCTATGCCGACCTGGAACCGCATTTCGACCACTTCGAGCAGGTCTGCGGCACTGCCGGGCAGGCCGGGATAGTCAATGGCGTCACGGTGGCCGGCGGCAACCCGTTCGAAGGCTCACGCAGCCGCCACTTCCCGCTGGCCGCCAACCCCGACTACCTCGGCGGCAAGATGTTCGCCAAGGCCGCCAACGCCTTCGGCTACCACCCCTACCCGATCCCCGCCTCGAATGCCTCGGGCCCGTACAAGAACCCCTACGGCTGCCAGTTGGGCCCGTGCAACTTCTGTGGTTTCTGCAGCGACTACGGCTGTCTCAACTACTCCAAGGCCAGCCCCAACGCGTGCATCCTGCCGGTGCTGCGCCAGCGCAAGAACTTCGAGCTGCGGCCCAACTCCCAGGTGCTCCAGGTCATCCTCGACAGCGACAAAAAGAAAGCCACCGGCGTCACCTACCTGGATGCCTCGGGCCACGAACAGACCCAGCCCGCCGACCTGGTGATCCTCGCCGCCTTCTCCTACCTCAACGTGCACCTGATGCTGCTTTCCGGCATCGGCAAGCCCTACGACCCGCACACCGGCGAAGGTGTGGTCGGCAAGAACTACACCTACCAGAACCTGACCCGCATGACCCTGTTCTTCGACAAGAGCGTGCAGGGCAACCCGTTCATCGGCATCGGCGGTGCCGGCCAGGTCATCGACGACTTCAACGGCAACCAGATCGACAATGCCAAGCTCGGCTACCTCGGCGGCAGCGTGCTGTGGGCGCGTCAGCCAGGTGGCGGACCGGTACGCGGCATCAGCCTGCCGCCGGGTACGCCGAAGTGGGGCAGCGCCTGGAAAAAGGCTGCACACGACCACTTCCGCCACCAGTTCTACTGGGAAGTCCAGGGCGCCAACATGGCCTACCAGGACTGCTACCTCGACCTCGACCCGACCTACAAGGACGCCTACGGCCGGCCGATGCTGCGCATGACCTTCGACTGGAAGGAGAACGAGATCAAGGCCAACCAGTACATGGTCGGCAAGCTCGAAGAAATGGCCCGCAGCCTCAACCCGCTGGCGATCTCCGCCGACGCCAAGAAGCCCGGCGAGCACTACAACACCACCCGCTACCAGAGCACCCACACCTGCGGCGGCGCGATCATGGGCGACAACCCGAAGACCAGTGCGGTCAACCGCTACCTGCAATCCTGGGACGTGTCCAACGTGTTCGTCATGGGCGCCTGCGCCTTCCCGCAGAACAACGGCTACAACCCGACCGGCATGGTCGGCGCGCTGGCCTACTGGTCGGCCAAGGCCATCCGCGAACAGTACCTGAAAGCCCCCGGCCCGCTGGTGCACGCATAAGGAGCATTGCCATGATGAAAATGAAAACGTCATTGGCCGCCGTCCTCCTGATGGCGGCCCCGACGCTGTGGGCGGACGACTTCACCTCGCCGCAGTTGATCAAGCAAGGCGAGTACCTGGCCCGCGCCGGAGACTGCGTGGCCTGCCACACGGCAAAAGGCGGCAAGCCCTACGCCGGCGGCCTGCCGATGGCCACGCCGATCGGCACGATCTACGCCACCAACATCACCCCCGACGCCAAAACCGGTATCGGCGGCTACTCGCTGGAAGACTTCGACAAAGCGGTACGCCACGGCATCGCCAAACAGGGCCATACCCTGTATCCGGCCATGCCCTACCCCTCGTACGCCCGGGTCACCGACGACGACCTCAAGGCGCTGTACGCCTACTTCATGCACGGCGTCGAACCGGTCGAACAGGCCAACCGGGACAGCGACATTCCCTGGCCGCTGTCGATGCGCTGGCCGCTGGGCGTCTGGCGCAACCTGTTCGCCCCAGCCGTCGAGCCGCTGTCGCCAAGTGGCCCGCTGAAATACGCGGACGCCGAAATCGCCCGCGGTGCCTACCTGGTCCAGGGCCTGGGCCATTGCGGCAGTTGCCACACTCCAAGGGCTGTCACCCTCCAGGAAAAATCCCTGGATGAACGCGATCCGAGCTACCTGGCCGGCGGCCAGGTGATCGACGGCTGGCTCGCGATCAGCCTGCGCGGGCACAGCCCGGACGGCCTCGGTGCCTGGAGCGAGGACGACATCGTGCAGACCCTGCGCAATGGCCGCAACGCGCACTTCTCGTCGATCGGCGCGATGAACGATGTGATCCAGCACAGCGGGCAGCACCTCACCGACCAGGACCTGACGGCCATCGCCCGCTACCTGAAAGCGCTGCCCGCCACGCCGGGCTCGACCAAGGTTGCCTTCAACGCCAGCGACAGCACCGCCAAGGCGCTCCACGCCGGCGAATCACCGAGTCGCGGAGCCGAGCTCTACGTCGACAACTGCGCCGCCTGCCACCGCACCGACGGCCAGGGTTACAAGGAGGTGTTCCCGCGCCTGGCCAACAACCCGTCGGTGCTTGCCGAAGACCCGGCCTCGATGATCCGCGTGATCCTCGCCGGCAGTCGCTTGCCGTCCACGCAGCAAGCACCGTCGGACCTGGTCATGCCCGACTTCGCCTGGCGCCTGAGCGACCAGGAAGCCGCGCAACTGGTGTCGTTCATTCGCAACAGCTGGGGCAACAAGGCGCCGGAGGTCACGGCCAAGGATATCGCCAAGGTGCGCCAGGCGATTGCCGAGGAACACCACGGGGCGCTGACCGCGCAGTGATCGGCAGGCACTGATGCCTGTGGGAGCCGGTCTTGCCGGCGATGGCGTCCGCCAAGGACAAGAAAGTTGTCTGGTCGGACGTCATCGCTGGCAAGCCAGCTCCCACAGTGACCGAGTCGAGCTCAGATACTGTGGCTGACCCAGAACCCTGTGGGAGTCGGCTTGCCGACGATAAGGCCATCAGCCACACCCTGAAATCCCCCACTGATCGCCATTCCTTATCCCCCTGATAAAAAACTTGAGGCAGCGCCAGACAGGCATTTCGCGGAAGAATCCGGGCAGTCATACGACGACGTATGTCGATAATAAAAAGGTGACCCCATGCCCCGATCCTCCCTGTACGTCCACCCTCTCGCGCCAGAGTCGTTCGGCGCTCCTCGGGCAGTGCTGCCCCAGGAGGCGCCATGAATACCCTGGTCAATGGCTACCTGCGGGTCCTCAAGGTCCTGGTGGTGGCTTGTCTGGTCGCCATCACCGGTCTGATCTTCACCAACGTGGTGCTGCGCTACGGCTTCAACTCCGGGCTGTTCTTCAGCGAAGAGATCTCGCGCCTGGCCTTCGTCTGGCTGGTGTTCGCCGGGGCGCAACTGATGCTCCATGAACACGGGCATATCGGCGTCGATATTCTCACCCGCCGCGCGTCCCCTGGCGTGGCCCGTGTCCTGCTGGCACTGACCCAGGTGCTGATGCTCTACGTGACCTGGCTGTTCATGGACGGCAGCTGGAAGCAGACCCTGATCAACCTGCATGTCGGTGCGCCCTCCACCGGCATCTCCATGGCCCTGTTCTACGGCGCCGGGCTGGTGTTCTCGGTGCTCAGCGGCGTGCTGATCGCCAGCCAGCTGGTGCGCAACCTCATGGGCACCCTCCCCGCGCCCGCCTCCGTCGAGGCCACCGCCCACCAACATGGAGCAGCCGAATAATGGCCCTGTCTGTCTTTGTCGGCGTGCTGATGGCGGCCATCCTTATCGGCCTGCCCATCGCCTATGCCCTGATCCTCTGCGGCGTGGCCCTGATGTGGCTGCTGGGCCTGTTCGATGGCCAGATCATCGCGCAGAACATCATCAACTCGGCAGGCAGCTTCCCGCTGCTGGCCATCCCGCTGTTCATCATCGCTGGCGAGGTGATGAACAGTGGCGGCCTGTCCAAGCGCATCATCAAGCTGGCCATTACCCTGGTCGGCCACCTGCGCGGCGGGCTGGGCTACGTCACCATCTTTGCCGGCGTGCTGCTGTCGAGCCTGTCCGGCTCGGCCCTGGCCGACGCGGCGTCGCTGACCGCGTTGCTGCTGCCGATGATGGTCATCGCCGGCTACAACCGCGACCGCTCCGGCGGGCTGATCGCCTCGGTCTCGGTACTGGGCTCGATCATTCCGCCGAGCATCGGCTTCGTGGTCCTGGGCGTGGCCTCGGGACTGTCGATCACCAAGTTGTTCCTCGCCGGCATCGCCCCCGGGCTGATGATCGCCGCCGCGCTGGTGGTGGCCTGGTGGCTGATGACCCGGCGCAACAACGATGTCGAGCTGAGCCCCAAGGCCAGCGGCAAGGAACGTTTGAAAGCCCTGGTCGACAGCTTCTGGGCGCTGATGCTGCCGGTGATCATCGTGGTCGGCCTGCGCTTCGGCGTGGTCACTCCGACCGAAGCCGGGGCGGTGGCCAGCGTGTATGCGCTGCTGGTGTCATCGCTGATCTACCGCGAACTGAGCCTGAAGTCGCTCGGCGAGTTGCTGCTGCGCGCCGGCAAGACCACCGCCGCTGTGATGTTCCTGGTGGCCGCCGCGTCGATCCCGGCGTGGATGATCACCATCGCCGACATCCCCGGGCAGATCATCGACCTGATCCAGCCGGTAATGGACAACCCGCGCCTGCTGATCGTGGTGCTGATGCTGCTGATCCTGGTGATTTCCATGGTCATGGACCTCACCCCCACCATCCTGCTGCTGGCGCCGATCCTGGTCCCGGTAGTGACCGCGGCGAACATCGACCCGATCTACTTCGGCGTGCTGTTCATGATCAATTGCTCGATCGGCCTGATCACCCCGCCGGTAGGCACCGTGCTCAACGTGGTCTGCGGCATCGGCCGAATGCGCTACGAGGCGCTGCTCAAGGGCACCTTCCCGTTTCTTATCGCGGAAATCATCGTGCTGGCCCTGCTGGTCATCTTCCCCGACCTGGTCATCGTCCCGGCCCAGTGGTTCGGTCACTGATCCGTCCAACAACAAGAAAAGGAAAAAACCATGAAGAAGCTCGCCTTCGTCGCCGCCCTGCTGCTGTCCAGCAGCCTGAGCCTGGCCGCCGACTACAACGCCCGCACCCTCAAGTTCGCCGCCACCAGCCCCAAAGGCACGCCGCCGGCCATCGGCATGGAACTGTTCGCCAAGAAGGTGCAGGAGCGCAGTGGCGGCAAGATCAAGGTCCGCACCTTCCCCAACGGCGTGCTCGGCGGTGACGTGCAGGTGCTGTCGTCGCTGCAGGGCGGCGTGGTGGAGATGATGACCTGGAACGCCGGACTGATGCTCAACCATGTCACCGACTTCGGCATTCTCGATTTCCCGTTCCTCTACAACGACACCGCCAAGGTCGACGCCATGCTCGATGGCGAGGTGGGCAGGATGCTCACCGACCAGTTGCCGGAGAAGAACCTGGTCGGCCTGGCGTTCTGGGAGCTGGGCGTGCGCAACCTGACCAACAACGTGCGCCCGGTGAACAAGCTTGAAGACATCGCCGGCCTGAAGATCCGCGCCCAGCAGTCGCCGCTGTTCCTCGACGTGTGGGCGGCCCTCGGCGCCAACCCGACGCCGCTGCCGTTCACCGAGGTACATACGGCGCTGGAAACCGGCACCGTGGATGGCCAGGAAAACCCGGCGGCGCTGATCCTCGCCTCGCGCTTCAACGAGGTACAGAAGTACCTGAGCCTGACCCGGCACAACTACAACCCGCAGATCGTACTGATCAGCAAGACCTTCTGGGACGGCCTCAACCCGGACGAGCAGAAGCTGCTCAGCGACGTCGCCCAGGAAGTGCGCCTGGAGCAGCGGCGGATCTCCCGCGAGGCCGACAGCAAGGCGATCGCCGAACTGAAAGCGGCCGGCATGCAGGTCAACGAACTGCCGCCTGAGGAAGTCGCACGGATCCAGGCGCGGATCCGCCCGGTGGTGGACAAGTACGCCGCGCAGATCAATCCCGAGCTGGTGAACAAGGTCTACCAGGCCATGGATTACCAGGCGCAATAAGCCCTTTTCGCGCCGCCCTCGCGGCGCCTTTCAACTGCCCCAAGGAAGCCCATGAAAATCTCCGTTGCCCAGATTCATCCCGTGGCCGGCAATCCGGTCCAGACCATCGCCAAGGTCGCCGAGCTGGCGCGCCAGACCGCCGCCGAAGGCTCGCGCCTGATCGCCTTCGCCGAATGCCTGATCACCGGCGGCGCCTTCGACAGCCGTGAAGACCTCGAACGCGGCGCCATCGGCCTCGACGCCCTGACGCCGCTGCTGGAGGTGTCGGCGCAGACCGGCATCCTCATCGTGGTCGGTTTCTACGAGCGCCACGCGGCGCTGGTCTACAACACCGCTGCGCTGATCGGCCCGCAGGGCATCATCGGCCTGCACCGCAAGCGTCACCTGCCGTTCATGATCGGCGATCGCTTTACCGACCGCCCCGAAGAATGGACCGCGCCGGTGTTCGACACCGAGATCGGCCGCATCGGCCTGGCCATCTGCTACGAAATCCGCTTCCCCGAAGTGGTCCGCACCCTGGCCCTGGAAGGCGCCGATATCGTCGTGCTGCCGGCCGCCTGGCCGGAGCAGGCGCGCATGCTGCCGGACATTTTCAGCACCGTGCGCGCTGCGGAAAACATGGTGTATTTCGTCGCTCCCAACCGCAACGACATGGATGAAGGCATGCAGTTCATCGGCACCAGCCACATCATCGAGCCGTCGGGCAAGACCCTGGTCCGCGCCGGGCTGGAGGACGGCGTGTACAGCGTCGACATCGACCTGGCCAAGGCGCGCAACAAGTCGCTGATCCGCGACCCCGGCGTGTTCGAGGTACACCCGTTCCGCGACCGCTTGCCGGAAACCTATCGCATCTGACCCAAGGTGGTTTCGAGCATGAACCAGAGCATCAACCACACCCTGCTGAAAGCCCGCATGGCGCAGGGCACTACCTTCGGCATGAACATCTACAGCACCGCCAGCATGCCCATCGAGGTGGCCGGCAACTGGGGACTGGACTTCGTCTTCATCGACGCCGAGCACACCGCGCTGGGCGTCGACCGCGATATGGAAAAGCTCCTGCTGGCGGCCACCTGCGCGGCCATCCCGGCCCTGGTGCGGGTACGCGGCACGCTGGAATGGGATATCCGCAAGGCCCTGGAAATGGGTGCGGCCGGGGTGATCGTGCCGCAGGTGCACAATGCCGCACAGATGCGCCAGATCATCCACTACAGCAAGTTCCCGCCGCTGGGCCGGCGTGGCGGCGACAGCTCGGTGCGCTCGGCGGGCTTCGCCGGGCCGGGCTTCGACTGGGCGCGCTATACCGAGGCGGAAAACGCCCGCAGCGTGATCGTGCCGATGGCCGAGAGCTACGAGTTCTTCGACAACATCGATGAGATCCTCGATGTCGAGGGCATCGATGCGGTGCACTTCGGGCCGGCGGATTATTCGTTGTCGCGGCAGTTGCCGGTGGACTACCGGCTGGGTAATCCGGAGGTGCTGCAGCGTCTGCAACTGCTGATCGACAAGTGCCATGCCCGCTCGATCCAGGTGATGGTGCCGTGCTTCCCGGCCGACCGGGCTACGGCTCGGCGGCTGGTGGAGATGGGCAGCGATATGTTGCTGATGGGCAGTGATCTGTCCTGGCTGAATCAGGCGGGGCAGCATATTGCCGCGGTGAAGCGAATGATGGGGGCAGATCAGGCAATCTGATCGTCAATAATGGCCCCATCGCTGCGGTTCGGCGCTCCGACAAGCCAGCTCCCACAGGCTACTGTGTCGGGCCTGGATCATGCGGCCAGCCCGAAACCCTGTGGGAGCCGGCGTTGCCGGCGATGAGGCCATCAGCTTCGACCTCGGTCTTGGTGGTTGGGTTGTTCTTACGGGCCTCATCGCTGGCAATGCCAGCTCCCACAGGGTCAGCACAAACCCAAATCCTGTCTATCCAATGAGCCTGGAGAAACGCGGCAGACTGGACACTTTGAATCCATGATGCGGCTTGGCTCCATCGCTCCCTGCCGAACCTGGCCAGTACCGCCGCATTGCTGTCGATCATCCCGCCGCTACTTGTCCAGTAACGGCTGCAATGCCAGGTAGCGTTTGTCGTAGCCCTGTTCCCAGGGGAACTTGCCAGCCTTGTCCGGCCAGACCATCTGGATCACCGGGAAATCGGTTTCGACCGACTGGTAGAACCAGCCACCGTAGCCGAAATACGCCGGGAAATGCCGGCGCGCTACAGGCACGAAGGCAACCTTGGTGCCTTCGGCGATATCTTCGTAGGGCTTGTACATCTCGTACGGCTGTTTTGCGCCGGCGATGCGGATAGCGGCGATATCGAGAAAACGCTGGGAGATCTCCATCGGCAACCCGAACACCACGACTTCGGGTTGCCCGAAGTTCGCGTAGAACCCCAGCGAATAGGCAAAGGCCGGTTTCTGGCCTTCCGCCTCGACCTGAACGTGGTACCACCCTATGGTCTTGATCCTGTCCAGAATCTGCTCGTCGAGCGCCGAATCGGCGGCAGGTGGGTGGAAACCCGCAACCACCGGACGGATTGGCTCGGCGCTGGCGGTGATGGTAAACAGGGAGAACAGTGCAGCGATCAATGAGCGCCGGAGCATTAGGCAATCCTTTGACAGCGATGAGGGTTTCCGGGTGAACGCGGGTTATCAAGGCGACTTCGGGGCGGGCAATGCTATCAAATAGCCATCTTTCAGTCGATTAGCTCCGCGTGACCCGAACAGCTCCTTCCAAGCGGGGAAAACACATCAACACATCTTGATTCCGGCAGTGGGAGCCGGCGTTGCCGGCGATGAGGCCATCAGCCTCGACCTCGATCTTGCTGGTCGGGTTGTTCTTACCGGCCTCATCGCTGGCAAGCCAGCTCCCACAGGTTTGCGGTGCACGCTATCCCTGTGGGAGCTGGCTTGCCAGCGATGAGGCCGGTACCAACACCACAACACCTAATCCACCAAAAAATTCTGCTTGACCAGGGTCGCCCTGATGATCGACACCAGCTCGCCCAGTTGCATGTCCGGGCGTTCGGTCAGGTAAGACAGGCAGAACTTCGCCGGCGGAATCGGCGGGTCGCAAGGCAGTGTCTTGAGCATGTCCACCGCCAGCATGTCGCGAATCAAGGGCACCGGCAAAATGCCGATGGCGTGCCCCGCCGAGACCATCTTGGCAATGAACGCCAGCGAATTGCTCGAGTGAAACGAGTGATTCACCGCACCACTTTCCTTCAACCAGCGGTCCACCACCGAGTACAGGGTGGAGGGCGCGCCGTGGGTGACGATCGAGTAGTCCCGCGCATGCTGCGGCAGGAACGGCCCCTCGGCGATCTCCAGGTGCCGCGCCGCGACCCACTGGAAGGTCATCCAGCCAAGAAACACGTCGGTCACTTCCTCGCGGGTGGCCGGGTTGGTCAGCAGGGCAATATCCAGTTCGTGATCATTCAGCTTGCGGTTGAGCGAGGCGCCGACGTCGATGGTGATTTCCAGGGTGATTTCCGGAAAGTGCGCCTTGATCTCGCTGATCACCGCGGTCAGCCCGACCATCGCCGAACACTCGTCCGCCCCCAGGCGCAGGCGCCGGTGCTGCTTGCGCTGCAGGGCGAACTGCTCCAGCTGCGTGCTGTTGTTCAGCACCAGCTCGGCATGGCGCAGGGCGGTGTGGCCGTCGGCGGTGAGGCTCATGCGCTGCTTGCTGCGGTCGAACAGCTTGACGCTGAGCAGCGACTCCATTTCCTTGATCCGCGCCGACACCGCCGGCTGGGTGAGATGGAGATGGCGGGAGGCGGCGTGGACCCCACCCAGGCGGGCAGTCCAGTAGAAGGCCTCGATCTGCATCAGCGTGATACGCATGATAAAAACTGCTCCGGCTGCTGCTTACGGATTTTTATTATCGGCCGTTCAAGGCGCTGGTTAGGATGACCGAAACCCTTGGAAAAAGCATCCGCCCACCATGTACATCATCGAAGCACTGCCTGCCCCGATTCCCGCCAGCGACCTTGAAATCCTGCGCCAGGCCGAACCGGCAACCATCGGTCATTTCATTACCCACGGCATTCCCCATCCCGAGATCAAGGCGCACTTCGCCGATGTGCGCGCCGTGGGCACCGCCGTGACCGTGCGCATGCCCGGCAATGACGGCGGCATCCTGCACCATGCCATGGGCTGCGTGCGCCCCGGCGACTTTTTGGTAGTGGACCGCTGCGGCGAGCGCATCACCGCCGCCATGGGCGGGGCCATGGCCTATGCCGCGCGCCAGGCTGGCGTGGCCGGGATCATCGTCGATGGCTATGTCACCGACCTCGGCGAATTGCGCGAGCATGGCGTACCGGTGTGGTCGCGCGGCGCCAGTGCGATCACCACCCGGGTGATCGGCCTCGACGGCGAGTTCTGCACGCCGATCCACTGCGGCGGCGTGGTGGTACGCCCGGGCGATGCGGTGATAGCGGACGAGAACGGCATGGTCTTCCTGCGCCCCGACCAGGCCCTGGCCCTGGCCCGGCGCGCCATCGAATTCCAGCGCAACGAGAAACACACCCTGGCGCGCCTGGCGAGGGGCGAGAAGTTTCCTGATATCGTCGGCTCGCGCCCGATCATCGACGCAGCGATCCAGCCCCGCGAATAGCACCCGCCCCCTTCGACGTAGCTCCCCAACGATAACAAGAGGACTACCGTGAACTTCAGCGCCCTCATCCCCCTGGCCCTGGCTGCACTGCTCGGCAATGCACAGGCACAGGACTACCCCGAGATCCGCTTCAACGTGATCGGTGGCGGCAGTCACAACTACAGCTTCCGCGCGGTGGAGAAGCCGTTCTGGACCGAGACCCTGCCGGCGCAGTCGAACGGCAAGGTCACCGCGCAACTGCTCGGCCTGTCCGAGAGCGGTTTGAAAGGCCCGGAGATCATCCGCCTGATGCGCTTCGGCGCGGTGGATATCAGCATGGGCGTGTTCGCCTTCGTCGCCGGTGACGATGCCAGCTTCGAGGGCATCGACCTGCCGGGCATGGCCGCCGATATCGACACCGCCCGCCGCGTCGCCGACGCCTACAAGCCGGTGCTGGAACAGCGCATGGCCGAGCGTCACGGGATCAAGCTGCTGGCCACCGTGCCCTACACCGCCCAGGTGTTTTTCTGCCGCGCCCCGGTACAGGCGCTGGCCGACCTCAAGGGCCGCAAGATCCGCACCCGCGGACGCAACATGGCCGAACTGGTCAAGGCTCTGGGGGCGGCGCCGGTCACCCTGCCCTTCGCCGAGGTGGTCACGGCCATGCAGACCGGCGTCATCGACTGCGCCGTGACCGGCATCGGCTCCGGCAACGCCGCCAAGTGGTACGACGTGGCCGGCTATCTGTACGACCTGCCGGTGGACTGGTCGATCGGTTTCTACGGCATCGGCCTGAAGCGCTGGCAGCGCCTGCCGCCCGAGGTCCAGCAGTTGCTGCAGACGCAGGCGCAAGTGCTGGAAGACGCCCTCTGGCGAGAGACCGGCAAGGAAAACCGCTATGCCCTGGCCTGCAACACCGGCGCGGCCGACTGCCAGATCCATCAGCCCGCCCATATGCTCGCCACGGCTCCCGATGCCAAGGAACAGCAGCTCGTGCGCGAGGCGGCGCTGAAGATCGCCAATGACTGGGGCAAGCGCTGCGGCGCGCCCTGTGTCGAGCAATGGAATGCCACTGCGGGGCATGCCATCGGCATGCGCCTGGCCCCCTGAGCCCTTTGCTGCGGAGACCACCGTCATGAACACGCACCGCTCCGGCCTGGTGGCCATCCACGCCATCGCCAAGGCCAGTACCTGGGTGGGCGGCTTCGCCCTGCTCGGCTGCGCTTTGCTGATCGCCCTCGACCTGATCCTGCGCAAGACCTTCGACATCTCCCTCGGCGGCGCCGACGAGATCGCCGGCTACACCCTGGCGATCACCAGTGCCTGGGCTTTCCCGGTGACCCTGCTGAAGCGCTCGCATATCCGCGTCGACATTCTCTACGCCCGCCTCGGCCTCAAGCCACGGGTGCTGCTCGACCTGTTCGCCCTGGCCTGCATGGCGGTGCTGGTCAGCGCCCTGGCCGTGCATGCCTGGCAGGTGCTGTGGGACTCCATCGAGTACCGCTCGGTGTCCAATACGCCGTTGCAGGTGCCGCAGTGGTTGCCGCAGTCGATCTGGTTCGCCGGTTACCTGTTCTTCGCCCTGACCCTGCTCAGCCTGGCCGTGGTCAGCCTTGGCCATCTGCTGCGCGGCAGATGGAGCGCGGTGAGCCCGTTGATCGGCATCCATACCGTCGAGGAAGAAATCGAGGAAGAACTGCGTCCCTCCACCCAGGAGCACAAGCCATGCTGAGCATTACCCTGGTCCTGCTCCTGGCCCTGCTGGCGCTGAGCGTGGCGGCTGCGGTCAGCGTCGGCTTGCTCGGCATGTCGCTGTCACAGCTGTATTCGACCCTGCCGCTGAGCAACGCCATGGGCGAAATCGCCTGGAACACCAGCGCCGAATTCCTCCTGGTGGCCATCCCGCTGTACATCCTGATGGGCGAGCTGCTGGTCTGTTCCGGAGTGGCCGGGCGCATGTACCGGGCGGTGGAGAAATGGCTGTCGTGGTTGCCGGGCGGTTTGATGAACTCGAACATCGGCGCCAGCGCGCTGTTCGCCACCACCAGCGGCTCCAGCGTGGCCACCGCCGCGACCATCTCGACCCTGGCCCTGCCGGAACAGGAGCGCAAGGGCTACAACGCGCCGCTGTTCCTCGGCTCGATCGCTGCCGGCGGCACCTTGGGCATCCTGATCCCGCCGTCGATCAACATGATCCTGTTCGCTCTGATCGCCAACGTATCGGTGCCCAAGCTGTACTTGGCCGCGACCATTCCCAGCATCCTTCTCAGCCTGCTGTTCATCGCCCTGATCGTCGGCGCCTGCCTGGTCCGTCCGCAACTCGGCGGGCGCCGCGAACCGGTACGCTGGAGCGAGCGTCTGGCCTGCATCCCCGACCTGCTGCCACCGCTGGCGATCTTCGCCCTGGTGATCGGCTCGATCTACAGCGGCTTCGCCACCGCCAGCGAGTCGGCGGCCCTCGGCGTGCTCAGTGCCCTGGGCCTCGGCCTGTGGCGCCGGGCCTTCAGCTGGCAGAGCCTGGGCCAGGCCTTCGAGGCCACCCTGCGCACCACCGGGATGATCATCTTCATCACCCTGTCGGCGTTCTTCCTCAATTTCGTCCTGGCGTCCATCGGACTGACCAGCGCCCTGGTGGACTTCGTCAGCCACCTGGACCTGTCGCCCATGGCCACCCTGCTGGCGATCATCCTGTTCTACATCGTCCTCGGCTGCTTCATGGACACCCTGGCCATGCTGATCACCACCGCGCCGCTGATCGTGCCGATCGTCGTCGCCCTCGGCTTCGATCCGCTGTGGTTCGGCGTGGTGCTGATCGTGCTGTGCGAGATGGGCCAGATCACCCCGCCGTTCGGCATGAACCTGTTCGTGGTGCAGAGCATCCGTGGTCGCGGCAACTTCATTGAGGTGGTGTACGGCGCCTTGCCGTTCTGCCTGGCGTTGCTGGTGCTGATCGGGCTGCTGATCGCCTTTCCGCAACTGGCGCTGTGGCTGCCGAAAACCTTCTAGCGGGGTTTCATGAAGCTACATGAACAAGTCTTCATGTTGGCTTGCATCGCCCTTGTCACGGGCGGTCCAGGCGATCCCGCCGGTCCCGGCCACGGCCCCTGCCTTGAGGGGCCAGCGCCACTTGCGTAGCATCGCCGCCCCCCGAGGCCGCAGCCTGTAACGCCCCCATGCCACAACCGATCCCCCTCAAGGACCATGAAAAAGAGCAGCACCTGGTCAACCGCCGACTGGTGGCCTGCGCTGCGCTGGTACTTGCGCTGGTGGCGGTGCTGGTGGCGCGGCTCTACGTGCTGCAAGTCGTGCAGCACGACCAGCAGACCGCCGTCTCGGAAAACAACCGCGTGCATATCCTGCCGATCCCGCCCGAGCGCGGCCTGATCTACGACCGCAACGGCGTGGTGCTGGCGGACAACAAACCCAGCTTCGACCTGACCATGACCCGCGAGCGCGCCGGCGACTCGGCGAAGACCCTCGACACCCTGGCCCAGGTCCTGGGCCTTGGCGAAGATGACCGCCAGCAGTTCGACAAGGACCTGCGCCGCGGGCGCAAGCCGTTCGAGCCGGTGACCCTGATGGTCGGCCTGAGCGAGGAGCAGATCGCCCTGATCGCGGTCAACCAGTTCCGCCTGCCCGGCCTCGACGTGGAACCGCAGTTCATCCGCGAATACCCGCTGTCCGAGCATTTCGCCCATTCGGTGGGCTATGTCGGGCGGATCAACGAGAAGGAAGCCAAGGTCCTCGACAGCACCGAGTACCGTGGTACCCAGTCGATCGGCAAGACCGGCATCGAGCGCTTCTACGAAAACCAGCTGCATGGCCATGTCGGCTACGAGGAAGTCGAGACCAACGCCCAGGGCCGGGTGATGCGCGTGCTCAGCCACAAGGACCCGACCCCGGGGCAGAACATTGTCCTCAGCCTCGACGCTCACCTGCAGATGGCCGCCGAGCACGCCCTCGGCGACCGGCGTGGTGCGGTGGTGGTGCTCGACCCGGCCAACGGCGACGTGCTGGCCATGGTCAGCAACCCGAGCTTCGACCCCAACCTGTTCGTCAAGGGCATCAGCTTCAAGCAGTACGCGGCCCTGCGCGACTCCATCGACCGGCCGCTGTTCAACCGCGTCCTGCGCGGGCTGTACGCACCGGGTTCGACGGTCAAGCCGGAAGTGGCCATCGCCGGCCTCGACAGCGGCGTCACCACCCCCGGCAACCGGGTGTTCGACCCTGGCTACTACGAACTGCCCAACTACGACCACAAGTACCGCAACTGGAACCGCAGCGGCGATGGCTGGGTGGACATGTACACGGCGATCATGCGTTCCAACGACACCTACTTCTACGACCTGGCGCACAAGCTCGGCATCGACCGCCTGCACGACTACATGGCGCGCTTCGGCCTGGGCGAGAAAGTCTCGCTGGACATGTTCGAGGAAGCGCCGGGGCTGATGCCGTCACAGCAATGGAAGCGCGCCACCCGGCGCCAGGCGTGGTTCCCCGGCGAGACGCTGATCCTCGGCATCGGCCAGGGCTACATGCAGGTCACCCCGCTGCAACTGGCCCAGGCCACCAGCCTGCTGGCGAGCAAGGGCAAATGGCACCGGCCGCACCTGGCCATGAGCGTGGGCGGCGAAGCGCCGGTCGACCCGAACCCGATGCCGGATATCGTCCTGCATGACAGCCACGCCTGGGACCAGGTCAGCCAGGGCATGCAAATGGTCATGCACGACCCGCGCGGCATCGCCCGCGCCGCTGCGGCCGGTGCGCAATACCGTATCGCCGGCAAGAGCGGCACGGCGCAGGTGGTGGCGATCAAGCAGGGCGAGCGCTACAACCGCAACAAGACCCTCGAACGCCACCGCGACAACGCCCTGTTCGTCGGCTTCGCCCCGGCCGACCACCCCAGCGTGGTGGTCGCGGTGATGATCGAGAACGGTGAAGCCGGTGGCCGGGTGGCCGGGCCGGTGGTGCGGGAGGTGATGGATGCGTATCTGCTGGATGAGCAGGGGCATCTGCGGCCGCAGTACGCCGGTATCGCCCCCCGCTAGGGGAGCTTGCCGTAGACGCTGGTGGCGGTGAGCACCACGTAATACTGGAAGAACGCTTCCTCGTTGCGCCTTGGCGACTTGTACACCGTGCACAGCAAACGGAAGTCGCCCTCCGGGGTGACCATGTTGACCTTCTGCTGCTTGCGTATGGTCAGGTCAAGCGGTGCGGTGCTCAGCACGCCGCTGCGCACCCCGTCGATCACCGCCTCCCTGACATCGGTTTTGAGCAGTATCCGCCGCGCCTGATTCTTCAGGCGTCCCAGGGCACCGTTGATCGACATCATGCAGCGCCGATCCATCTCGGCGGTCAGGTTCTTGCCCTTGTCTTCCGCGCGCCACCAGTGGTTATCCGACTCGACGACAGGCCTCTGCATCGGGAACTTGATGTAAGGCGTCTTGCCCGGGATGAACAGACCATCCTCGGCAAACACCCAGGTCACCGACTTGTGGAACCCCCAGCCGTAATGATCCGGCTTGTAGCGGGTGAGGTAGTCCTTCACTTCGGCCACCGTGTACCAGCGCTTGGAATAGATGCTTCTGGTCTTGTCCTCGCCGGCGAACGCCGGCTGCAGCGCCAGCAGGCAAACAGCGGCCACCACGGACCTAAAGCCCGTTCCCATTCCTGTCGTCACGTAACATTCCCTTTTTCAGATTGCTTAGTGTTTTTGCCCGGCGCTCAGCTTGCCGCAGGCAAAAGGCCCGCAGCCACTTGCGTTACAGAACGAATACCACGCGCTCGGCGCTGGCTTGCGGCCAGACCGCTTCGACTTCCGCCAGCGGTACTGCCTTCGCCTCGACCGTCAGCCCGGCAGCGTCGATCGCATTGAGCAACTGCCCCACCACCTGCACCAGCCCGGCATTGGACACGCTGCCCAGCCCGCTGCCGGTCATTTCCAGACCCGACCCGCGCAACACCCCGGGATTCATCGGGATGCTCGCCCCCGCCATCGAGCCAATATTGACGAAACGCAGGCGTGGCGCCGTCTCGCCATCGCCCGGCCCACCCAGGGCATCGAGGATGCACGCGGCCGGCTGGCCCCAGAGGTAATCGAGCACCACGTCGATGCCGCGGCCCTTGATCTCGTCGCGCAAGGCGGCGGTCAGTTGCTCGGCCGGCTGGTCGAGGGAGATGAAATCGTCCGCGCCCAAGGCCCGCAATTCGGCCTCGACCGCCGGATTGCGCGCAGTCGCCACTACCCGCGAGGCGCCCAGGTATTTGGCGACCTGGATCGCCAGCCGCCCCGAGGCGCCCGCCGCGCCATTGACCAGCACCCGCTCGCCAGCCTGGAAATGTGCGCGCTCCTGCAGCGCCGCCCAGGACGACATGCCCGGGTTGGCGATCGCTGCGGCGGTGATGTCGTCGACGCCGTCGGGCACCGCCACGCAATTGCGCGCATCCACCGCCACCACCTCGGCCATGGCGCCAATCGGCTTGCGCGGGAAGGCGAAGTACACCCGGGTGCCGTCCTCCAGCAGGCCGACGCCGTCGGCGCCGGGCACCAGCGGCAACTGCTTGCCGCTGGTGTAGTGCTTGCCGCTGGCCTGGGCGCGGACCAACTGGCTCAGCGCCGCAGCGCGAACCCGCACCAGCACTTCACCCGGCGCGGCGACGGGTGCCTCGATCTCACCATAACGCGGCGGCTGGTCGAAGGCGTGGACGATGGCAGCTTTCATTGGGCAGTACTCCGGAAACAATCAGCGAGGAAAGGAAACCACGATCAACCGTGCCAGCAACGGTACCAGCCGTCCTGCTCGGTCAGGCGCAGGTCGGTCTGGTACAGCGCCGACAGGCGTTCGCTGGTCAGCACCTCGGCCTTGGGCCCGTCGGCGACGATGCGGCCCTTGTCGAGCAGCACCACCCGCTCGATTTCCGGGATGATCTCGTCGATGTGGTGGGTGGTGATGATCATCGCGTGGTCGGCGCCGCAGAAACGCCGCATCAGCTTGAGCATGCCCAGGCTGGCGCCCATGTCGAGGCCGTTGGCCGGCTCGTCGAGGATCAGTGCGCTGGGCTGGTGGACCAGGGCGCGGGCCAGCAGCAGGCGGCGGCGCTGGCCAGTGGAGAGGCGCTGGAACATGGTCTGTTCATGCCCGGACATTTCCACCACGGCCAGCAGCTCGCGGGCCTTTTCCAGTTGCTCGGCGCTCGGTTGCAGGTGGCCGTGGGCGCCGATGGAGCCGAAGAATCCGGAGACCACCACGTCCAGCGCCTGGGTGTAGGGGGTGTAGTCGTCCTGCAGATCCTGGGAGACAAAGCCGATGCGGCTGCGCAGGGCCCACAGGTTGACGGTGTCGCTGCCGAACAGGCGCAGGTGGCTGCCTTCGCGCTCCACCGGGTACAGCTCGCGGGTGATCAGCTTGAGCAGGGTGCTCTTGCCAGCGCCATTCGGGCCGAGGATGGCGACCTTCTCGCCTTCGCCGATATGCAGGGAGAAACCTTCCAGGACGCGGGTCTGCTGCTGGAAGGCGGTGACGTTGTGGATATCGATCATCGGGGGGCTCTTGGCTGCCGTGTGTAACAAGAGTTTGCCAGAGGGATCGGAGGACCAGCAGTTTTTTGTTTGTTCTTTCGGACCTCATCGCCGGCAACGCCGGCTCCCACAAGGATCGCGTGCACCGCTGAACCTGTGGGAAATTCCATGGTGGCAGGCGAGCAGATTGATGTTGTGACTGCTGGCCTTATCGTCGGCAAGCCGACTCCCACAGGGTTCTGAGTCAGCCATAGCATATGGGCTCGGCGCAATCCCTGTGGGAGCTGGCTTGCCAGCGATGAGGCCCTGAAGAACACCCCTCACCCTCGCCAGGCCAGGGCCTTGTACAGCGCCACGGCATTGCCGTACGACGCGGTCTCCGCCCCGGCAATCTGCTGGCGCAGGCGCAGCAGTTCGCGCTGGCTTTCCAGCACCGCCTGGTAGCTGCCGGATCCCGCTTCGTAGCGTCGGCTGGCGATGTCGAATGCCGCTTGCCCGTGCCGTGCCGAACGGACCAGAGTCTGCAAATAGCGCTGCTGCTCGCTCAACTCGACCACCGCCCCTTCGACCTCTTCCAGCGCCACCAGCAGCACCTGTTCGAAGCGTGCGCCCTCGCCCGCCGAGCGTGCCTGGGCGGCGCGCAATCGCGCGCGGGTGCTGCCGAGGTCGAGCGCCGGCCAGGTCAGGCCCGGCGCCAGTTCGAAGGCCCGCGAGGCACTGCCCAGGTCGCCGTCACGCAAGGCGAAGAAGCCGATGAAGCCACCCAGGTTCAGGCGTGGATACAGATCCGCAGTGGCCGCCCCGACATCCTCGACCCGCGCCGCCAGCAAGCGCTCGGCCTGCTGCACATCCGGCCGGTTGCGAATCAGCCGGTCCACATCACCCAACGGCAACTGCCGCGCCAGCGGGATCGGCGGCAAGCGCCCGAGTTCCACCTCGACATGGCCGGGCCGCTGTCCGCACAACACCGCCAGCCGATACAGGCTGCGCTGCAACCGGCTTTGCAGCGGCGGGATCGACGCTTCCGCCCGCAGCAGGTTGCCCTGGGCGCTTTCCCGGTCCTCGGGCAGGCCGCTGCCCGCCGCCAGTTGCGCCTCGACCATGCGCAGCGTCTCGCTCCAACTGCGCACCTCGTCGGCGGCCAGGACCAGTTGCCGGCGCTGCCCCTGGGCGTCGAACCAGGTCCGCGCCACCTCGGCGGCGAGGCTCAGCCTTGCCTGTTCGAGATCCGCCTGCGACGCCTCGACCCGCGCCTGCGCCGCACGGCTGAGGTGATCGAGGCGGCCGAACAGGTCGAGTTCCCATTGCAGGTCCAGTCCCGCCCGCCACGATTCGGACAGACTACGCTGCGGTGCCGCGCCCGCCACAGCCTGCTGCTCCAGGCTGCGCTGGTAACCCGCCTCGCTGGTGATTCGCGGATAGCGCTGGAGGTCCTGCTCGTCGAGCCCGGCCCGGGCCAGCAGCAGGTTGGCGTGGACCTGGCGCAGGTCGTTGTTCTGCGCCAGGGCCAGGTCGATCAGGCGGGTCAATTGCGCATCCTCGAAAAAGCTCCACCAGTTCGCCTGGGGTTGCCGGCTATCGCTAGAGAATCCGCCAGCCTGCGGGCTGGTCAGCGCGATGGGCGCGACGTCCGGCTGCCGGTATTCAGGCCCGACACTGCATGCCGCCAGGGCGACGGCCGCAGCCAGCACGATCAAAGACTTCATAAGCATTCCTCAAGCCCCCAGGCTGTGTTCGGCGTCCGCCAGTTGCTGCTTGCGCGCACCGTGCACCCGGTGGTCCCGGGCCAGCCATGAATAAAGGGTGGGCAGCACGAACAGGGTGAACAGCGTGCCCACCAGCATCCCGCAGACGATCACCACGCCCAGGCCGAAGCGGCTGGCCGCCCCGGCGCCACTGGCGAACAGCAGCGGCACCACGCCGAAGGTCATCGCCGCGGTGGTCATCAGCACCGGGCGCAGGCGGATCTGCGCGGCACGGACAATCGCTTCGGCCCGGCCGAGGTTGTCGCGCACCTGGATTTCGTTGGCGAACTCGACCATGAGGATGCCGTGCTTGCTGATCAGGCCGATCAGGGTCACCAGGCCGATCTGCGTGTAGATGTTCAAGGTCGCCCAGCCGAGGGCCAGGGGCAGCAGCGCGCCGCAGATCGACAGGGGCACGGTGACCAGGATGATCAGCGGGTCGACCAGGCTTTCGTACTGGGCGGCGAGCACCAGGTAGATCACCACCAGCGCGGCGAGGAACGCCCACACCAGCGCCAGCCCTTCCTGTACGTACTGCCGCGACTCCGACTGCCAGTCATGGCTGAAACCCGGCGGCAGTTCGCTGGCCAGTTGTTCGAGGAAGGCCACCGCCTGGCCCTGGGAAACCCCGGGTGCCGGAATCGCTTGCAGGGTGCTGGCGTTCTGCTGGTCGAATTGCAGCAAGCGGTTGGGCGCCACGCTCATTTCCATGTGCACCACGGTGGACAGTGGCACCAGCCGGCCGTCGTCCGCCCGCACATAGTGGCGGGCCAGGGCCTGCGGGGTCAGGCGCTGGTCGTGGATGCTCTGCGGGATGACATCGTAGGAACGGCCATACAAGGCGAAGCGATTGATGTACTGCTCGCCCACCAGCACCGCCAGGGCGTCGCCGATATCCTGGGTGGCGATGCCGAGGCTGGCAGCCTTGGCCCGGTCGATGCTCAGGCGCAGCACCGGGTTGTTGTAGTCCAGATCACTGTCCACCACGACGAACAGGCCGCTCTCGCGGGCGCGCTGCTTGAGGCCTTCCATGGTCTGGTACAGCTGCGGGTAGTCCTGGGCGCTGCGCAGCACCATCTGCACCGGCAGACCGCCGCTGGAGCCCGGCAGCGGCGCCACCTGGAAGGCGAAGATGCTGCTGCCCTCGACCTCCCCCACCGCCTGTTGCAGCTCGGCCTGAACCTCGGCGGCGGAGCGCGTGCGCGCGTCCCAGGCGCTGAGGTTGATACCGCCGAAGCTCGCCGCCGGGCCGTCGGTGCCGTTGATGATCCAGGTGTCGGTGGTTTCCGGGATCGACTTCATCACCCGGTCGAGCTTGCTGGCGAAGCGTTCGACATAGTCCAGGCTGGCGTATTGCGGCGACTTGATCGCCGTGAGCACCGCCGCCTGGTCCTCGGCCGGCGCCAGCTCGCGCTGGGCGTGCAGGTACAGCCAGGGCAGGCTCAGGCACACCAGTACGGCGATGCCGCCGCTGATCCAGCGTCGTGAAAGCGAGCGCGCCAGTACCCGGCCGTAGCCCTCGCCCAGGCTGCCGAAGACCTTCTCCGCCAGCTTGGCCATCGGCCCTTCCTGCTGGCCGGGCTTGAGCAGCATCGAGCTCATCACCGGCGACAGGGTCAGGGCAACGATGCCGGAAATCACCACCGCCCCCGCCAGGGTCAGGGCGAATTCGCGGAACAGCGCTCCCGTCAGCCCGCCCATCAGGCCGATGGGCGCGTACACCGCCGCCAGGGTCAGGGTCATGGCCACCACCGGCCCGGCAATTTCCCGGGCGCCGACCAGGGCCGCGGCCACCGGAGTCCGGCCTTCTTCTATATGGCGGTGGACGTTTTCCACCACGACGATGGCGTCGTCCACCACCAGGCCGATGGCCAGGACCATGGCCAGCAGGGTGAGCAGGTTGAGGCTGAAACCGAAGGCCAGCATCAGCCCGGCGGCACCGAGCATCGACAGGGGAATCGCCAGCACCGGGATCGCCACGCTGCGCAGCGACCCCAGGCACAGCCAGATCACCAGCACGACGATCAGCATCGCTTCCATCAGGGTATGCAGCACTTCGTCGATGGAGGCTTCGATAAAGCGCGCGGTCTCGTAGGCCAGCGCCACTTTCACCCCCGGCGGCAGGGTCTGCTGGATCTGCGGCAGCAGCTTGCGGATGCCGTCGACGATCACCAGCGGGTTGCCCGAGGGCGTGGGGAACAGGCCCAGGTGCACCGCCGGCTTGCCGTCCATGGTGGCGCTGGTCTGGGTCATCGCCGCGCTCAGTTCGACTGTGCCGATATCGCGCAGGCGCACCAGGTCGCGGCCGTCGTTGCGCACGATCAGGTCGCGGAACGCCTCGACACTGGTCAGGTCGGTATCGACGCGGATATCCGCCAGCACGTATTGCCCGCGTACCTGCCCCGGGGTGGCCTGGTAATTGTTGCGCCGCACCGCCTCGGCCACGTCGGCGGCGGTCACGCCGCGCCCGGCCATGCGCTCGCTGTCGAGCCACAGGCGCATGGCCAGGTTCTGCCCGCCGAAGGTCTGCACCTTGACCACCCCGTCGATCCCGGAGAACTGCGGCTCGACCACCCGTGACAGGTAATCGCTCAGCTCGGGAATCGACAGGCTGTCGCTGGAAAAGCCGACGTAGGCCACGGCCGTCGAGTCCCCCGCCGACAGCTCGACTACCGGGTCGTAAGCCTTTTCCGGCAGGCGATAGCGCACCTGGTTGACCTTGGCCATGGCCTGGGTGAGGGCCTGGGTCGAGTCGCGGTTGAGGGTCATGCGCAGGGTGATGGTGCTGCGTCCCTGGATCGACGAGGACGACAGGTAATCGATGCCCTCCACCGACGACACCGCCTGGGTGATCGGCTGGGTGACGAAGCCCTGCATCAGTTCGGCGGAGGCGCCGGGGTATTCGGTGGTGATGCTGATGGTCGAGCTTTCCAGCAGCGGGTACTGGCGGATCGGCAGCTTGCCCAGGGCGAACAGGCCCATCAGGGTGATCAGCGCACTGACCACCAGGGCCAGCACCGGGCGGCGGACGAACAGGTCGGTGAATTTCACGGTTGCCCCCCTTGTTCCAGGGTGTCTTCGGCCACCGGCTCGACCTGCATGCCATCGCTCAGCTTGAGCTGGCCGGAGACCACGGCACGCTCGCCTTCAGCCAGGCCGGAGGTGATTTCCACCCGGCCCTGCCAGCGCTCGCCGGTGGTCACCCCGACCCGGCTGACGCGCAGGCCGTCCTCGCCCTGGCGGGCGACGAACACGGTCTGGCCGTAGGCGCTGTAGGTGACGGCGGTTTCCGGCAGGGACAGCACCCGCGGCGCCTGCTGCGCGTCGAGGCGCACGCTGGCGTACATGCCGGGTTGCAGGCGTCCATCGGGGTTTTCCAGCACGGCCTGCACCTGGACCAGGCGCGACGAGCTGATCATCGGGTCGATGGCGCTGATTCGTGCCGGGAAGCTCTGCTCCGGCAGGGCATCGACGCTCAAGTGCAATGCTTGCCCGTCTTGCAGGTCGGCAACCGCCTGCTCGTTGAGAGAGAAGTTCACCCGCAACTGGTTAGGCGCGACCAGGCTGGCAATGCTGTCCCCCGGGTTGAGGTATTGCCCCTGGTGCACCCGGCGCAGTCCGAGCTTGCCGGAAAACGGCGCGACGATGGCCTTCTGTGCGATGCGTGCTTCGACCTGCTGCAACTCGCCCCTGGCCATGTCCATGGCGGTGCTGGCGTTGTCCAGTTGCTCCTGGGTGCTGACGTTGGCCGTGCGCAGTTTGCGCGTCCGCTCCAGCAGCGCCTCGGCATTGCGCAGTTGCGCGCGCAGGCGCAGGCGCTCGGCCTGCTCCGGCGCATCGTTGAGCTGGACCAGCAGTTGCCCGGCCTTGACCCGCTGTCCCGATTCGAAGGCAATGCGTGTCACCCGCCCCGCGCTTTCCGCCGCCAGTTGCACCTGGTTGGCCGCTTCCAGTTCGCCGACGGCAAAGCGCTGCCGTGGTGCCTGCACCGCCGTGACGCTGGCCAATGCCACCTTGGTCGCCGGCCAGGCCGCACTGGCCTGGGCCGGCGCCGTCCTGTCCATGGCGATCACCAGGGCCAACCCACCCAGGGCCAGCGCCCCGCCTCCCCACCACAGCTTCTTGCCCATGCTCCGCCCCGCTGATCGATGATGATTCCTGCGCTTGCAGGAACGACGGGGCGGGACTATAAAACCTCAACTTTACTTGAGGTCAACACGGGCAATGGCGAAAAACACAACGGACGGCATGCGCCTGCTCAGCGTCGGCGAAGTGGCGAAACGGGCCGGGGTACCGGTGTCCACCCTGCATTTCTACGAGGCCAAGGGGCTGATCGCCAGCACCCGCAATGGCGGCAACCAGCGGCGTTTTCCGGCGTTGGTGCTGAGGACCATCGCCGTGATCAAGGTGGCACAGCGCACCGGGATTCCGCTGGAGGAGATCAAGCGGGCGTTCGGTCGCTATCCGCCGAACAGCAAGCTGACGGCGGCGCAGTGGGGCGAGATGTCCACGGCCTGGCGCGAAGACCTGAATGCGCGGATCAGGACACTGGAGGCGCTGCGCGACAGCCTGGATGACTGCATTGGTTGTGGCTGCCTGTCGCTGGAGGATTGTCCGTTGCGCAACCCGGAGGACCGGCTGGGGCTGGAGGGGCCGGGGCCACGGGTGCTGGAGAAGGCTTGTCGGAGCAGTTGATGGTTGTGTTGTGGCCAATGGCCTCATCGCCGGCAATGCCGGCTCCCACAAGGTTCTGTGGGGTACGAGATACCTGTGGGAGCCGGCGTTGCCGGCGATGAGGCCCGCAAGAACACCACAAAAAGCCGGACTACCGCAAACCCGCCTGCCCCCGTAGAATGCGCTCCTTTTTTTCCGGGGCAACCTCTCCATGAGCTCAATCGAACAAGGCCCGGCACCGGCCAATGAACTGGTCCTGGGTCTGGAAGACCGGCCGCGCCTGGCGATCGGCCTGCTGGCCGCGCTGCAGCACCTGCTGGCGATCATCGTGCCGATCGTGACCCCGGGCCTGCTGATCTGCCAGGCGCTGGGCGTGTCGGCCCGCGATACCAACCTGATCGTGTCGATGTCGCTGGTGATCTCCGGGATCGCCACCTTCGTCCAGTGCCGCCGCTTCGGGCCGTTCGGCGCCGGGCTGCTGATCGTCCAGGGCACCAGCTTCAACTTCGTCGGCCCGCTGATCGCCGGCGGCGCGCTGATGGTCAAGCAGGGCACGCCGGTGGAAGCGGTGATGGCGGCGATCTTCGGCGTGGTCATCGCCGGTTCGTTCGTGGAGATGGGCATTTCGCGCATCCTGCCCTTCGTCAAGCGCCTGATCACCCCGCTGGTGACCGGCATCGTCGTGCTGATGATCGGCCTGACCCTGATCAAGGTCGGCCTGATCAGCATGGGCGGCGGTTTTGCCGCCATGGGCAACGGCACCTTCGCCAACGGCGAGAACCTGCTGCTGTCCGGCGTGGTGCTGGCGATCATCGTGGTGCTCAACCGCATTCCGGTGGTGTGGATGCGCAGTTGCGCCATCGTCATCGCCCTGGCCGTGGGCTATGCCCTGGCCGGCTACCTGGGCCGCCTGGACTTCACCGGCATGCATGAAGCGGCGCTGTTCCAGGTGCCGGTACCGCTGCACTTCGGCATCGGCTTCTCCTGGTCGCTGTTCATTCCGATGCTGGTGATCTACCTGGTCACTTCGCTGGAAGCCATCGGCGACGTCACCGCCACCAGCAAGGTGTCGCGCCAGCCGGTGGAAGGCCCGCTGTGGATGCAACGAATCAAGGGCGGGGTGCTGGTCAACGGCGCCAATTCGCTGCTGGCTGGGGTGTTCAACACCTTCCCCAGCTCGATTTTCGCGCAGAACAACGGGGTGATTCAGCTGACCGGCATCGCCAGCCGCCATATCGGCGTGTGGATCGCCCTGATGCTGGTGCTGCTCGGCCTGTTCCCGGCGGTGGCCGGGGTGATCCAGGCGGTGCCGGAGCCGGTGCTGGGTGGCGCGGCCATGGTCATGTTCGGTGCGGTGGCTGCGTCGGGGATCAATATCCTCGCCAGCATCAGCCTCGACCGCCGCGCCCTGCTGATCATCGCCGTATCCCTGGCCCTCGGCCTGGGTGTGGCCCAGGTGCCGGAGTTCCTTGCCCATATGCCGGCGGCCCTGCGCAATGTGCTGGAATCCGGCGTGGCCACCGGCGGTATCTGCGCCCTGGTGCTGAACTGGTTCCTGCCGGAAAGCCGTCGCGACGCCTGATCCGCGCCTTGCACCTGACAAGCCCGCAGCCTGCTGCGGGCTTTTTGCTTTATCATTCCCGCAGTTTTTTCCGACAGAGCCTGCAATGAAATTCGCCATCGCGGTTTTTTCCCCGGGCCATGCGCCCTCCTCGCGGCGCGCCTTGCTGTTCGCCCAGGCAGCCTTGGCCGGCGGCCATGAGATCGTCCGCCTGTTCTTCTACCAGGACGGCGTGCACAGCGCCTCGGCCAATATCGTCACGCCCCAGGACGAAAACGACGTACCGGCGCAATGGCGCGAGTTCATCAGCGCCCAGCGCCTGGACGCTGTGGTGTGCATCGCCGCCGCCCTGCGCCGCGGTGTGCTGAACGACGAGGAAGCCAACCGCTACCAGCGCCCGGCGGCCAACCTGCCGGCGCCGTGGGAGTTGTCCGGCCTCGGCCAGTTGCATGAGGCAGCGCAAGGTGCCGACCGCCTGCTCTGCTTTGGAGGCGATTGAAATGGCCAAATCCCTGCTGATTATCAGCCGCCAGGCGCCGTGGAGCGGCCCATCTGCCCGCGAAGCCCTGGATATCGCCCTGGCCGGCGGCGCCTTCGACCTGCCGCTGGGCATGCTGTTCCTCGATGACGGGGTGTTCCAGCTTGCCGCCAACCAGCAGCCTGCGCTGCTGCAACAGAAGAACCTGGCGGCCAATCTCCAGGCCCTGCCGATGTTCGGCGTCGAGGAACTGTTCGCCGCCGCCAGCAGCCTTGCCGAGCGCGGCCTCGGCGCCGATGGCCTGGCCCTTCCGGTAGAGGTGCTGGATGACGCCGGCCTCGCCGCATTGATCGACCGTTTCGACCAGGTGGTAACCCTCTGATGAGCACCCTGCACGTCATTTCCCATTCGCCGTTCGGCGATAACCGTCTTGCCAGTTGCCTGCGTCTGCTCGGCCCGCAGGATGGCCTGCTGCTCTGCGGCGATGCGGTGTATGCGTTGAATCCCGGCACTGCCAATGTCGCCAGCCTGAGCACCCTCGGCCCGCGCCTGTATGCGCTGGCAGAAGACCTGCAGGCCCGCGCCATCGCCGACAGCCCGGCCACCGCCGTGGACTACCCGGGCTTCGTCGCGCTGTCCCTGGACTACGACAAGGTCAACAGCTGGCTATGAGTACCCTGACCGTCAACGGGCGCGACCTGCCGCTGGACAAGGACGGCTACCTGGTGGAACTGGGCGACTGGTCCAGGGAGGTCGCCGAGGCCCTGGCCGAACGCGAGTCCATTGCCCTGAGCACCGAGCACTGGGAAGTGCTGGAGCTGCTGCGCGAGTTCTACCGCGAGTACGAGCTGTCACCGGCGACCCGACCGCTGATCAAGTACGTCGCCCTCAAGCTGGGCACGGAAAAAGGCAACAGCCTGCACCTCAACCGCCTGTTCAATGGCACTCCCGCCAAACTTGCCGCCAAGCTGGCGGGCCTGCCCAAGCCGACCAATTGCATATGATCGAGCCCCTACCCCTGGTTACCGAAACCCCGGCTGAACATCCTTTCGCCGAATTCGTCCGCATCCTCGGCAAGGGCAAGCGCGGCGCCCGCGGCCTGACCCGCGAGGAAGCCCGCAAGGCCATGGGCTTGCTGCTCGATGGCAAGGTCGAGGACACCCAGCTCGGCGCCTTCCTCATGCTGCTGCGACACAAGGAGGAAAGCCCGGAAGAGCTGGCCGGCTTCACCGAGGCCCTGCGCGAGCGCCTGGACACTCCAGCGATTGCCGTGGACCTCGACTGGCCGAGCTATGCCGGCAAGAAGCGCCACCTGCCCTGGTACCTGCTGGCCGTCCGCTGCCTGGCCGCCAATGGCCTGCGCATCCTGATGCACGGCGGCGGCGCGCATACCGCCGGGCGCCTGTATACCGAGCAGTTGCTGGACCTTGTGGGCATTCCCCTGTGCCGCAACTGGAACCAGGTCGAAGCGGCTCTGGACCAATACAACCTGGCCTTCATCCCCCTGCAGGACTGGGCGCCACGCTTGCAACGGATGATCGACCTGCGCAACACCCTCGGCCTGCGTTCACCGATCCATTCGCTGGCCCGGGTCCTCAACCCGCTGGGCGCACGCTGCGGCTTGCAGAGCATCTTCCACCCCGGCTACCAGGCGGTGCACCGCGAGGCCAGCCGCCTGCTCGGTGACCGCGCCATCGTGGTCAAGGGCGATGGCGGCGAGATCGAAATCAATCCGGATGCCACCAGCCACCTGTACGGCACTGCCGAGGGTGTGGAGTGGGACGAGGAATGGCCGCAAATGTCGGCGCAGCGCCATGTGAAACCGGCCAGCCTGGAGCCTGAACACCTGATGCAGGTCTGGCGCGGCGAGTCCAGCGATAGCTATGGCGAAATGGCGGTGGTCGCGACCATGGCCCTGGCCCTGCGTGGTCTTGGCCACGATCAGGAAGGTGCCTTTGCCAAGGCCCGGGAATACTGGGCGGCACGCCAGGCCTGAGAGCAACCCATCTAATCCATCGATCAAATACCCGGGATCTTTGCGCTATTCGTTCGAACTGAAGTCCGTAAACTGGGCTCCAATTTCCTACACGAACTGCCAAGGATTCCCACCATGGGCCTGTTGATCGACGGACGCTGGCATGACCAGTGGTACAAAAGCAGCAAGGACGGCGCCTTCGAGCGTGAAAGCGCACAACGCCGCAACTCCCTGCCCGCCCCCGAGGCCGGGCGTTATCACCTCTATGTGTCGCTGGCCTGCCCCTGGGCCCACCGCACCCTGATCATGCGCAAGCTCAAAGGCCTGGAAAGCCTGATCGACGTGTCGGTGGTCAGTTGGCTGATGGGCGAGCATGGCTGGACCTTCGATACCACCCAGGGCTCCACCGGCGACAAGCTCGACGGCCTCGACTTCCTGCACCAGCGCTACACCCGCGATGACCCGGAGTACACTGGCCGCGTCACCGTGCCGGTGCTGTGGGACAAGCAGGAGCAGCGCATAGTCAACAACGAGTCGTCGCTGATCATCCGCATCTTCAACAGCGACTTCGACGAACTCACCGGCAACCGCCTGGACCTCTATCCCGAGCCGTTGCGGGCCACCATCGATGCGCTCAACGAACGTATCTACCCGGCGGTGAACAACGGCGTTTACCGCGCTGGCTTCGCCACCTCGCAGGGGGCGTATGAAGAGGCGTTCGATGTGCTGTTCGCCGAACTGGATCATCTGGAACAGCTACTGGATCGGCAACGCTACCTGGCCGGCGAATACCTGACCGAAGCGGACATTCGCCTGTTCACCACCCTGGTGCGTTTCGATGCGGTGTACCACGGTCACTTCAAGTGCAACCTGCGGCGCCTGGCGGACTACCCGAACCTGTCGAACTGGCTGCGCGAGCTGTATCAATGGCCGGGGGTGGCGGAGACGGTGAACATGGAGCATATCCAGCGCCATTACTACATGAGCCACAAGACCATCAATCCCAATGGCATCGTGCCGAAGGGGCCGTTGCAGGACTTTGGGGCGGCGCATGATCGGGAACGGTTGGCTGGGCGGAGGATCCGGGAGAAAGGTTGAGGCTGAAAAGCATCGCTGGCAAGCCAGCTCCCACAGGTATCGCGACCACCGCTAAACCTGTGGGAGCTGGCTTGCCAGCGATGAGGGCCTGGAGGCTATTGGGCGCCTTCGAACCAGGCCAGCTTGTCGCGCAACTGCACGACCTCGCCGACAATCACCAGGGTTGGCGCATGCACTTCATGCTCCGCCACCAGTTGCGGCAGGTTGGCCAGGGTGCCGGTGAACACCCGCTGGTTCTTGGTGGTGCCTTGCTGCACCAGCGCCGCCGGGGTACTGGCGGCGCGGCCATGGCGGATCAGTTCGGCACAAATGGTCGGCAAGCCCACCAGCCCCATGTAGAACACCAGGGTCTGCGCCGGCGCGACCAGATCGCTCCAGGGCAGGTTGCTGCTGCCGTCCTTCAGGTGCCCGGTGACAAAACGTACCGACTGGGCGTAATCGCGGTGAGTCAGCGGGATGCCGGCGTAGGCCGAACAACCACTGGCCGCCGTGATACCCGGCACCACCTGGAACGGGATGCCCTGTTCGGCCAGTTCCTCGATCTCCTCGCCACCGCGGCCGAAGATGAACGGATCACCGCCCTTGAGGCGCAACACCCGCTTGCCCTGACGAGCCAGGTCCACCAGTTGCTGGTTGATCTGCTCCTGAGGCACGGCGTGGTCGGCGCGGCGCTTGCCGACATAGATGCGCTCGGCGTCACGCCGGCACATCTCGATGATGGCCGGGGCCACCAGGCGGTCGTAAAGCACCACGTCGGCCTGCTGCATCAGGCGCAAGGCACGGAAGGTCAGGAGGTCGGGGTCACCAGGACCGGCGCCCACCAGGTACACCTCACCGGCGGTTTGCTCGGGCTTGCCGTCGACCTTGGCCTGCAACAGGCGTTCGGCCTCGGCGCCCTGCCCGGCCAGCTGGCGCTCGGCGATCGGGCCCTGGAAAACCTCTTCCCAGAAACCACGACGCTGATTGACGTCCGGATAGAGCTGCTTGACCCGGTCGCGGAAGCGCGCGGCGAGCCCGGCCAGTTCGCCATAGGCAGCGGGAATCCAGGTTTCCAGGCGGGCGCGGATCAACCGCGCCAGCACCGGGGCGTCACCGCCGCTGGAGACCGCGACCACCAGCGGCGAGCGATCGACGATGGCGGGGAAGATCACCGAGCACAGCGCCGGCGCATCCACCACATTGACCGGCACGCAGCGCTGGCGCGCATCCGCCGAGACCTGGGCGTTGAGCGCCGGGTCGTCGGTGGCGGCGATGATCAACTGGCAGCCGTCGAGATCCTGTTCCTGATAGCCACGCTCCAGGATCTCGCCGCCACTGTGCCGAGCCAGCTCGGCCAGTTGCCCCTCGATCTCGGGCGCGACCACGCGCAGTTGCGCCCCGGCATCGGCCAGCAGGCGGGATTTGCGCAAGGCAATCTCGCCGCCGCCGACCACCAGGACCTGGCTGCCGCGCAAATTGTGGAACAGCGGCAGGAATTCCATTTAGCCGATGACCTCAAGGCCGCCCATGTACGGCTTGAGGACTTCCGGTACGCGAATGGTGCCGTCGGCCTGCTGGTAGTTTTCCAGCACCGCGACCAGGGTCCGGCCTACCGCCAGGCCCGAGCCGTTGAGGGTGTGGACCAGCTCCGGCTTGCCGGTTTCCGGGTTGCGCCAGCGCGCCTGCATGCGGCGGGCCTGGAAGTCGCCGCAGTTGGAGCACGAGGAGATCTCGCGGTACTTGTCCTGGCTCGGTACCCAGACTTCCAGGTCGTAGGTCTTCACGGCGCTGAAGCCCATGTCGCCGGTGCACAGGGCGAGGACGCGGTACGGCAGTTCCAGAGCCTGCAGCACGCGCTCGGCGTTGGCAGTCAGGCCTTCCAGGGCTTCCATGGATTTCGACGGCTCGACCACCTGGACCATCTCGACCTTGTCGAACTGGTGCTGGCGGATCATGCCGCGGGTGTCACGACCCGATGCGCCGGCTTCGCTGCGGAAGCACGGGGTGTGGGCGACGAACTTGATCGGCAGGTCCTTGGCGTCGACGATCTCGCCGGCAACGATGTTGGTCAGCGACACTTCGGCGGTCGGGATCAGGTAGAAGTCGGCCTCGCCTTCGCGGCTGATCTTGAACAGGTCTTCCTCGAACTTCGGCAGCTGGCCGGTGCCTTGCAGCGCCGGGGCCTGGACCAGGTACGGGGTGTAGGCCTCTTCGTAACCGTGCTCGTTGATGTGCAGGTTGATCATGAACTGCGCCAGGGCGCGGTGCAGGCGCGCGATCGGGCCGCGCAGCAGGGCGAAACGTGCGCCGGACAGCTTGGCGGCGGTCTCGAAATCGAGGTAGCCGTCGCGCTCGCCGAGGGCGACGTGGTCCTGGATCTGGAAGTCGAACTGGCGCGGGGTGCCCCAGCGACGCACTTCGACGTTGCCGTCTTCGTCGTCGCCGACCGGTACGCTGGCGTCCGGCAGGTTGGGGATGGTCAGCAGGATCTGGTCCAGCTCGGACTGGATCTGGTCCAGCTCGACCTTGCCGGCAGCCAGCTCGCCGGCCATGCGCTCGACGTCGGCCATCAGCGGCGCGATGTCCTCGCCCTTGGCCTTGGCCTGGCCGATGGACTTGGAACGGGCGTTACGCTCGGCCTGCAGTTGTTCGGTACGGGTCTGCACCGTCTTGCGGCGCTCTTCCAGGGATTCGATGCGCGCGACATCCAGGCTGAAGCCACGGGAGGCCAGGCGGTCCGCCACTTCCTGAAGTTGGCCGCGTAACAGTTTGGAATCGAGCATGTCGTTCTCTCGTTATGTGTGGTGTTGGTTCAGATTCGGGTAAGTGCCAGGCCGGCCCAGGTCGCGAGCAGGCCGCCCAGCACGCTGATGCCGGCATAGCCGAACGCCAGCGGCGCCTGCCCGCTTTCGAGCAAGCGCACGGTATCCAGTGAAAAGGATGAAAACGTCGTCAGGCCGCCGAGGAAGCCGACGATCAGGCCGGCACGCAGCTCGACCGGCACGATCGGGCGATGCAAAAACAGCCCGTAGAGCAGGCCGATCAGCAGGCAGCCAACCAGGTTGACCGCCAGCGTACCGAGATAGAAGTGGCGAGGCCAGTTCGCGTTGACCCAATTGGATGTGGCGAAACGCAGCAGGGTGCCGGCAATGCCTCCGGCGCTGACGGCGGCGACGAGTGCGATCAAGGTTTTCTCCGTTGCCGGGGGCTGGTGCGGTCGAGTTCGGCCAGGTGCCTGAGCTTCTCGCCGATCTTCAGTTCGAGACCCCGGGGCACCGGCTGGTAATAGTGGCGCGGTTCCAGTGCTTCAGGGAAGTAGTCTTCACCAGCGGCGTAGGCATCCGGCTCGTCGTGGGCGTAGCGGTATTCCTCGCCGTAGCCCAGTTGCTTCATCAGCTTGGTCGGGGCATTGCGCAGGTGCAGCGGCACTTCCAGCGAGCCGTGCTCGGCCGCCTCGCGCAGGGCGGTCTTGAAGCCCATGTACACCGCGTTGCTTTTCGGCGCGCAGGCCAGGTAGGTGATGGCCTGGGCCACCGCCAGTTCGCCTTCGGGGCTGCCCAGGCGCTCCTGCACGTCCCAGGCCGACAGGCACAGGCTCAGGGCCCGCGGGTCGGCGTTGCCGATATCCTCGCTGGCCATGCGCACCACGCGGCGGGCCAGGTACAGCGGATCGCAGCCGCCATCGAGCATGCGCGCGAACCAGTACAGGGCGGCGTCCGGATTCGAGCCGCGGATGGATTTGTGCAATGCGGAAATCTGGTCGTAGAAGGCTTCACCGCCCTTGTCGAAGCGCCGACGGCTGTCGCCGAGCAGGCTTTGCAGCAGGTCGATACCGATCTCGCTGCCGTCTTCCGCCAGGTCCGAGGCATTTTCGAGGAAGTTGAGCATGCGCCGGCCATCACCGTCGGCGGCGGCCAGGAGCATGGCGAAGGCTTCGTCGCCGAGGCGCAGGTTGCGTTTGCCCAGGCCGCGCTCTTCCGTCAGTGCGCGCTGCACCAGACGGCGCAGGGCCTCTTCGTCGAGGCTCTTGAGCACGTAGACCCGGGCCCGCGACAGCAGCGCGTTGTTCAGTTCGAACGAGGGGTTTTCGGTGGTCGCACCGATGAAGATCAGGGTGCCGTCTTCCACGTAGGGCAGGAAGGCGTCCTGCTGCGACTTGTTGAAGCGGTGCACTTCGTCGACGAAGAGGATGGTCCGCCGGCCGTACTGGGCGGCCTGCTGCTTGGCGACTTCCACCGCCTGGCGGATCTCCTTGACCCCCGCGAGCACCGCCGACACCGTTTCGAAATGGGCATCGCAGAACTGCGCCAGCAGCCGCGCCAGGGTGGTCTTGCCGACCCCGGGCGGGCCCCAGAAGATCATCGAATGCAGCGCGCCCTGCTCCAGCGCCTCGCGCAGCGGCTTGCCGCGGGCGAGCAGGTGCTGCTGGCCGACGTATTCGTCCAGGTTGGCCGGGCGCATACGCGCGGCCAGGGGCTGGGCAACCGGTTCACTGCGAAACAGGTCCATGGACGACTATGCGACCTCTTACTCTTTGATCACGTCCGCGCCCTTGGGGACGTCGAACTTGAACTTGCTGTCCGCCACCGCTTCGTTGGCGCGCACGCCATTGAACAGGATGTCGGTGCGCTGGCCGACGCTGTCGATCAGGCGCATGTTGTTCACCAGGCCCTTGCGGAACGACAGGCTCAGGGAGTCGAACAGGGTGTCCTTGGTCTTCGGCTTGAGCACGAAGTCCATGACCTCGCCCTGCTCCTTGGAGGTGATGTCGAAGCTTTCGCTGATCTTCGACACGTCGCCGGACAGCAGCAGCGCCGGGGTCTGGGTCTGGCGCGGGTCGAGCTTCTTGATGGTGGCCTGTTCCAGGTCCGGGTCCCACAGGGTGACATTGACGCCATCGGAGACCACCACCTGCTCCTGCGGTGCATCGGTGTGCCAGTAGAACAGGCCAGGACGCTTGACCGCCATCTGCCCGGTGGTTTCCTGCAACTGGGTGCCGCTGGCGTCGAGGGTCAGCTGGGAGAAGCTGGCCTGGATGGTCTTCGAGTTGTTCAACAGCTGGGTCAGGCGCGCCACGTCGGCGTCGGCGGCGAACACCGAGGCACTGGACAGGCTCAAAGCGGAAACCAACATCATGCGAATCAGGCGCATGGCAATCCTCGTTGCAGAATGAATGAAGCGGCGGGCCAGGTGCCCGCCCAGGTCTCAGTCCCGCGCCTGTCCAGGCGCGATGACTTCGCGTGATCCGTTGGTGTTCATGGGGGTGACCACACCGGCCATTTCCATCGCCTCGATCATCCGCGCGGCGCGGTTGTAGCCGATCTTCAGCTTGCGCTGCACAGCGGAAATCGAGGCACGGCGGCTTTCCAGGACGAACTGCACCGCTTCGTCGTAGAGCGCGTCGGTTTCGGCGTCGTCGCCGCCTTCACCGCCACCACCGCCATCGAAGCCGCTACCGGCCTCTTCGACGCCGTTGAGGATGTCGTCGTTGTAGTCCGGCGCACCGCGCAGCTTCCACGCTTCGACCACGCGATGCACCTCGTCGTCGGAGACGAAGGCGCCATGCACGCGGATCGGCAGGCTGGTACCCGGCGGCATGTAGAGCATGTCGCCGTGGCCGAGCAGTTGCTCGGCACCGCCCTGGTCGATGATGGTCCGCGAGTCGATCTTGCTCGACACCTGGAAGGCCATGCGCGTCGGGATGTTGGCCTTGATCAGGCCAGTGATCACGTCCACCGACGGCCGCTGGGTGGCGAGGATCAGGTGGATACCGGCGGCCCGCGCCTTCTGCGCGATACGGGCAATGAGCTCTTCGACCTTCTTGCCAACGATCATCATCATGTCGGCGAATTCGTCCACCACCACCACGATGGTCGGCAGGGTGTGCAGCGTCGGCGGCACATCGTCCATGCTTTCGCGGCGGAACATCGGGTCGTAGATCGGCTCGCCGGCTTCCTCGGCGTCCTTGATCTTGCGGTTGAAGCCGGCCAGGTTGCGCACGCCCATGGCCGCCATCAGCTTGTAGCGCCGCTCCATCTCGGCAACGCTCCAGCGCAGGGCATTGGCGGCGTCCTTCATGTCGGTGACCACCGGGCAGAGCAGGTGCGGAATGCCTTCGTAGATCGACAGTTCGAGCATCTTCGGGTCGATCATGATCAGTTTGGCGTCTTGCGGGCTGGACTTGAACAGGATCGACAGGATCATGGCGTTGACCCCCACCGACTTACCGGAACCGGTAGTACCGGCGACCAGCAGGTGGGGCATCTTGGCCAGGTCGGTGATCACCGGCTTGCCGCCGATGTCGTGGCCCAGGGCCATGGTCACCGGCGACTTGGCCTCGTCGTACTGCGGCGACGACAGTACCTCGGAGAAGCGCACGATCTGCCGGTCTTCGTTGGGGATCTCGATACCCACGGTGGTCTTGCCGGGGATCACTTCGACCACGCGCACGCTGGTCACTGCCAGGGAGCGCGCCAGGTCCTTGGCCAGGTTGGCGATACGGCTGACCTTGACCCCGGCGGCCGGCTGGATTTCGTAGCGGGTGATCACCGGACCCGGGTGGATCGAGTCCACCGAGACCTCGACGCCGAATTCCTTCAGCTTGATTTCCAGCAACTGGCCGACGCCCGCGAGGGATTCCGGCGAGTAGTTGACCTTCTTGGCCTCGGCCGGATCGAGAATGGAAATCGGCGGCAGCGTGCCTTCGACGGCGCTGTCGACGAACAGCGGAACCTGTTTCTCCTTCTGCACGCGCTTGCTGGGCTCGGGGGCCTTGGCGGGTGCGGGCATGATGACCGGCGGGGTCTTTTCCTCGCGCTCGGCCACGTGTTTTGCCAGGGCCTGGTCGCGCTCGATGATGCGTTCGCGGGCCTTGGCCTGCTCGCGGCGGTCCGGCACCACCGGGGCCACCACTTCGTTGACCTGCTGGTCGACCTCGCGCAATTGCGCGACCAGTTGCTTGCGCTCGTTGCGCGCACTCCACCAGCGGCTGGCGGCGCCCTGGATCAGTTCGAAGAGATCGAGGGTGATCTTGCCGGTGATATCCATGACCTTGAACCACGACAGATCGGTGAACACCGTAAGGCCGAAAAGGAACAGGGCGATGAACATCAGGGTGCTGCCCTGCACGTTCAGGGCGTTTTTCGCCAGGTCGCCGAGGCTTTCGCCCAGCGCACCACCGGCCGAGGCCGGCAGGCTCGGGGCGGAATGGAAATGGATATGCGCCAGGGCGGCGCCGGAAAGGACCAGGAATACCAGGCCGATCAGCCGCCAGGAGAACAGCCAGCCGCTCCACTGCCAGGGCTGGTGGCGTTCGCGGAAGATCTGCCAGGTCTTGATCGCCAGCAGCAAGGGGAAGATATAGGCGAAGTAGCCCAGCACCATGAACAGGATATCGGCGAAGAAGGCACCGGCACGGCCCGCAGCGTTCTGCACCTGGTCGACGTTGCTGGTGTGGCTGAAACCGGGGTCGGCCTGGTCGTAGCTCAGCAATGCCATCCACAGATAGAGGCACAGGGCGCCCATGGCAATCAGGGCACCTTCCTTGAGCCTGTAGTGCAACTGCTGGCGCCAGAGCGGCTCGGGGTTGGGTGTTGCTGTGGTTTTCTTCAAAACAGGTCTATTCCTGCGCGGATGCGCGTCCAACCGTGATTGACCAAGGGGGCCGGTCAACAAATCACTACTTTTAACATTACTGCCGATCCATCGCCATTACGCTCGGCGGAGCGTGCCACGACAGGATCAAATTCCAATACAACAATTTGAGCACGCATTTTCTTTTGTGACAAAGGCTTATGCGGGGTTTTTGCGTAGTTGGGACAACTGCCCCGGCATTAAGTTGCGCACAAGGCAAGCGGCCATCATCGGAGGTGCACCGGCAGGTCTGCGCCGGGGTTGTCCCGTGGGGCTTTTTCGGGTCATGCTGGGCGCCCTCCCCTCCCCCGCCAAACCGTGACGGACGACGATGCTGACCTGGCTGAACCGCTCTACCCTGTATTTCCCGCCATTGGAAAAGGCCCTGCGCGAACCTGAAGGCCTGCTCGCCGCTGGTGGCGACCTGCGTCCGGAACGGCTGGTACAGGCTTATCGCCATGGCTGCTTTCCCTGGTACCAGGATGGCCAGCCGATCCTTTGGTGGTCGCCGGATCCGCGCACGGTGCTGTTTCCCGATGAACTGCATGTCTCGCGCTCGCTGCGCAAGGTGATCCGCCAGGGGCAGTACCAGGTCAGTTTCGACCAGGACTTCGCCGCCGTGATCGCTGCCTGCGCCGCACCCAGGGTATACGCCGACGGTACCTGGATCACCGACAGCATGCAGAGCGCCTATGTAGAGCTGCATCGCCAAGGCCTCGCCCACTCGGTGGAGGTTCGCCGCGACGGTGAGATGGTCGGCGGGCTCTATGGCCTGGCCATGGGGCGACTATTCTTCGGCGAGTCGATGTTCAGCCGGGCCGACAATGCCTCCAAGGTCGGCTTCGTCGCACTGGTCGAGCACCTGCGCGATGCCGGTTTCGTCCTGATCGACTGCCAGATGCCTACCCAGCACCTGCACAGCCTGGGCGCCCGCGCCATCGCCAGGGCAACCTTCGCCGATTATCTGCGTCAATATCTGGACCAGCCCAATCGAGCGAGCTGGATCTGCCAGCAAGCCGTTTGCTAGGCGAGTTTTCAGAGCTGGCTTACAATTAGTAAAAAACCTGCCGAGGGGTTGATCATGACTGAGTTGGCGCGGTTGAAGTTCTATGCCACTCAACCCCATGCCTGCAGCTACCTGCCTGACGAGCAGGCCACCACGCTGTTTCTCGATCCGAGCCAGCCGATGGACGCCACCGTCTATGCGGACCTGTCGGAAATGGGCTTTCGTCGCAGTGGCGACCATCTGTATCGGCCTCATTGCCAGAACTGCAATGCGTGCGTGCCGGCGCGCATTCCGGCTGCGCGCTTCACGCCGAACCGGCAGCAGAAGCGCATCATCAAGCGTAACGCCGACCTGGTCGTCAGCCCTGCCCGCCCCTCGTTCAACGAGGAATACTTCGACCTCTATCGGCGCTATATCGAGCAACGCCACGCCGACGGCGATATGTATCCACCCAGCCGCGACCAGTTTTCCACCTTCCTGGTGCGCGACCTGCCGTTTTCACGCTTCTACGAATTCCGTCTCGACGGACGGCTGGTGGCCGTGGCGGTGACCGACCTGCTGCCTAACGGGCTGTCGGCGGTCTACACCTTCTATGAACCGACCGAGGAGCGCCGCAGCCTCGGGCGCTATGCCATCCTCTGGCAGATCGGCGAAACGCTGCGCCTGGGCCTGGATGCGGTTTACCTGGGGTACTGGATCAAGAACTGCAAGAAAATGAACTACAAGACCCAATACCGGCCTATCGAACTGCTGATCAACCAGCGCTGGGTCACCCTTAATTGAAATCCTTGGCTTGACCTTCCTTTTTCGGGCACAATGCACGCCACTTTTTGTAGCCGGGTGCTTCTGTGGCCGGCCATAACTGAACACCGAGGGCTTTACTGCATGTCGAAAGAAGACAGCTTCGAAATGGAAGGCACTGTCGTCGACACCCTGCCCAACACCATGTTCCGCGTGGAGTTGGAAAACGGGCACGTCGTAACCGCGCACATCTCCGGAAAGATGCGCAAGAACTACATCCGTATCCTGACTGGCGACAAGGTCCGCGTCGAACTGACGCCGTACGACCTGAGCAAAGGGCGCATCACCTACCGCGCTCGCTAACAGTCAGTACGACGAAAAAGCCCGGCAGATGCCGGGCTTTTTTGTGGTTTCTGTTTTGTCATCCCCTGTGGGAGCGGGTTCACCCGCGATGGCTGTAGTGAACCCACTGTCGCTATCGCGGGTGAAACCGCTCCCACAGGTCCGTGTAACTCAGGCCATTTCCGCCGTAGTCTCGAAGTCGAAGACCAGTTCGCCATCGCGGATGTCGATATGCACGACACCACCGTGCTCGGCCAGTTCGCCGAACAGGATCTCCTCGGCCAGCGGCCGCTTGATCTTGTCCTGGATAAGCCGAGCCATCGGACGCGCACCCATCTGCACATCGTAGCCACCGGTCGCCAGCCAACCACGGGCCGCGTCGGAGACTTCCAGCAGGACACGCTTGTCCTCCAGCTGCGCCTGCAGTTCGGTGAGGAACTTGTCCACCACGCTCTTGATGGTTTCGTGACTGAGGCGACCGAACTGGATGATGGTGTCCAGACGGTTGCGGAACTCCGGCGTGAAGCTCTTCTTGATCACTTCCATCGCATCGGACGAGTGGTCCTGATGGGTGAAGCCGATCGATGCCCGCGCAGCGGTCTCTGCACCGGCGTTGGTGGTCATGATCAGGATCACGTTGCGGAAGTCCGCCTTGCGCCCGTTGTTATCGGTCAGGGTGCCGTGGTCCATCACCTGCAGCAGCAGGTTGAAGACTTCCGGATGCGCTTTTTCGATCTCGTCGAGCAACAGCACGCAGTGCGGCTGCTTGGTGATCGCCTCGGTCAGCAGGCCACCCTGATCGAAACCGACATAGCCAGGAGGCGCGCCGATCAGACGGGAGACAGTGTGCCGCTCCATGTACTCGGACATGTCGAAACGAACCAGCTCAACGCCAAGGGCCTTGGCCAGCTGCCGTGCCACTTCGGTCTTGCCCACGCCGGTCGGACCGGAGAACAGGAATGAACCGACCGGCTTGTCGGGCGCCTTGAGGCCAGCGCGAGACAGCTTGATCGCGGTCGCCAGCGAGTCGATGGCGGCGTCCTGACCGAATACCGTCAGCTTCAGGTCGCGCTCCAGATTACGCAACAGCTCCTTGTCGGAACTGGTGACGTGTTTTGGCGGAATACGCGCGATCTTGGCGACAATGTCCTCGACCTGCGGCACTTCGATGCGCTTGACCCGGGCTTCCACCGGCTGCAGACGCTGGTAGGCGCCTGCTTCGTCGATCACGTCGATAGCCTTGTCCGGCATGTGCCGGTCATTGATGTAGCGGGCAGCCAGTTCGGCTGCGGCACGCAGGGCCTCGTCGCTGTATTCGATGCTGTGGTGCGACTCGAAGCGCCCCTTGAGCCCGCGCAGGATGCCAACGGTGTCTTCCACCGAAGGCTCGCTGACGTCGACCTTCTGGAAGCGACGGGCCAGCGCCCGGTCCTTCTCGAAGATGCCGCGGAATTCCTGGAAGGTGGTCGAGCCGATGCAGCGAATATCGCCCGAAGACAGCAGCGGCTTGAGCAGGTTGGACGCGTCCATCACCCCGCCGGATGCTGCACCGGCACCGATGATGGTGTGGATTTCGTCGATGAACAGGATTGCCTGCGGGCGTTTGCGCAACTCGCCGAGCAGCGCCTTGAAGCGCTTCTCGAAATCGCCGCGGTACTTGGTACCCGCCAGCAGCGCACCGAGGTCCAGGGAGTAGACCACGCTGTGGGACAGCAGGTCAGGCACCTGACCATCGACAATGCGCTTGGCCAGGCCTTCAGCGATCGCGGTCTTGCCGACACCGGCCTCACCCACCAGCAGCGGGTTGTTCTTGCGACGACGGGCGAGGATCTGCGCGACCCGCTCTACTTCGCTTTCGCGACCGACGAGCGGATCGATCCGACCCTGACGAGCCAGTTCATTGAGGTTGCTGGCATAGGCGTCCAGCGGATTGCCCGACGACGAGGTTTCTCCACCCTCTTCGTCCTGCATCTCCTGCTCGCCATCCTGGTGCTCACCGTGACCTGGAACCTTGGATATACCGTGGGCGATGTAGTTGACCACATCGATGCGAGCCACGCTTTGTTGCTTGAGCAGGAATACGGCCTGGCTTTCCTGCTCGCTGAAAATGGCCACCAGTACGTTGGCGCCGGTCACTTCGCGCTTGCCGGAGCTCTGTACGTGGAAGACGGCACGCTGCAGCACCCGCTGGAAGCCCAGGGTCGGCTGGGTTTCGCGGTCCTCGTCATGAACGGGGATCAGTGGCGTGGTGGAGTCGATGAACTCCTGCAGATCGTGTTTGAGCTTGTCGAGATTTGCCCCGCACGCACGCAGAACCGTGGCGGCGGCCTCGTTGTCCAGCAATGCCAGAAGGAGGTGCTCGACGGTCATGAACTCATGACGCTTCGAGCGCGCCTCCTTGAAGGCCAGATTGAGGGTGACTTCGAGCTCGCGGTTTAACATAGCTTCACCTCATACCCAAGTGGTCGGCGATTAACCGTCCTTCTCGATTTCACAGAGTAGCGGATGCTGGCTTTCCCTGGCGTATTGGTTGACCTGCATGGCCTTGGTTTCGGCGATGTCGCGGGTAAACAATCCGCACACTGCCCGTCCTTCTGTATGAACGGCCAGCATGACCTTGGTCGCCAGCTCGCGGTTCAGGTTAAAGAACACTTCGAGCACTTCGACGACGAAATCCATCGGCGTGTAGTCATCGTTGAACAAAACCACCTTGTACATCGGTGGCGCCTGCAGCGCCGGCTTGGCCTCTTGTACCGCCAATCCGGAGCCATCGTCCTCATGCGATTGCGGGCGATCCTGATTGAATGTTAGTCGAATCTGGCTATGTGCATGCATGGAAAGAATTTCATCATTTCGACAGGTTAAGGTTGTGGGTTGGCCGCTGGAACCGGCGCGGAATACGGCCCGTCGCCTGACCTTGACTATCGGTAAAACGGTGTTACAACCAATAAGAACCCACCGTGGTCAATAAAGATCCGCGCAGTCAACCAGAAATTTCGCAGGTTCGTATGCGGATGGAGTGGATGATACTCCAGTGATGGAGTCCTTTGCAGAGGGATATGAGGATGGCAAGCGGTAAAGTCAAGTGGTTCAACAATGCGAAGGGTTACGGCTTCATCAATGAAGACGGCAAGACCGATGACCTGTTCGCACACTACTCGTCGATCCAGATGGATGGCTACAGGACCCTGAAAGCGGGTCAGGCCGTCACCTTCGACATCATCCAGGGCCCCAAGGGCAATCATGCGATCAACATCCTGACCGCGCCCGTCACTTCGGAGGCCAAGACCACGCCCAACTTGACCGTGAACGCCTGATCCGTTTGATGTACTACGAATAAAGGCCCGCCTCATTTACATGAAGCGGGCCTTTGGTTGTTACATGTGCTTGATCAGCGCTTCGCCGAAGCCGGAAGACGAGACCAGGGTCGCACCGTCCATGAGGCGCTCGAAGTCATAGGTCACGGTCTTGGCGCGAATGGCGCCATTGGTGCCCTTGATGATCAGGTCGGCCGCCTCGGTCCAGCCCAGATGGCGCAGCATCATTTCGGCGGAAAGGATCACCGAGCCCGGGTTGACCTGGTCCTTGCCGGCGTATTTCGGCGCGGTACCGTGGGTTGCCTCGAACATGGCCACGGTGTCGGACAGGTTGGCACCCGGTGCGATGCCGATACCGCCGACCTCGGCCGCCAGGGCGTCGGACAGGTAGTCACCATTGAGGTTGAGGGTGGCGATCACGTCGTATTCCGCCGGACGCAGGAGGATCTGCTGGAGCATGGCGTCGGCGATGGCATCCTTGACGATGACTTCGCGGCCGGTCCGCGGGTTCTTGAACTTCATCCACGGGCCGCCGTCGAGCAGCTCGGCGCCGAATTCGTTCTTCGCCACCTCGTAGCCCCAGTCCTTGAAGGCACCTTCGGTGAATTTCATGATGTTGCCCTTGTGCACGATGGTCAGCGACTTGCGATCGTTGTCCACGACATACTGCAACGCCTTGCGCACCAGGCGCTGGGTGCCCTCCTTCGAGACCGGCTTGACGCCAATGCCGCAATCCTGGTCGAAGCGGATCTTGGTGACGCCCATTTCCTCCTTGAGGAACTTGATGACCTTGTTGGCCTCGGGCGAACCGGCCTTCCACTCGATACCGGCGTAGATGTCCTCGGAGTTCTCGCGGAAGATCACCATGTCGACATCGCCTGGCTTCTTCACCGGGCTCGGCACGCCATCGAACCACACCACCGGACGCAGGCAGACGTACAGGTCGAGTTGCTGGCGCAGGGCCACGTTGAGGGAACGGATGCCACCACCGACCGGGGTGGTCAGCGGGCCCTTGATGGAAACCACGTAATCCTTCACTGCATCGAGGGTTTCCTGGGGCAGCCAGGTGTCCTGGTCATAGACCTGGGTGGCTTTTTCGCCGGCATAGACCTCCATCCAGGAAATCTTGCGCTTGCCGCCGTAAGCCTTCTCGACCGCAGCGTCGACCACCTTGATCATCACCGGGGTGACGTCGATGCCGATGCCGTCGCCTTCGATGAACGGGATGATCGGATTGTCTGGAACATTGAGAGAATGGTCTGCGTTGACGGTGATTTTGTCGCCGACTGCCGGAACCTCGATTTTCTGGTATCCCATGCTGCACTCCGCTTTTTCTTGGTTTGAAGTCATGCAATCCCCTGAGACTAACCCAGTTGACGGGGAACGGAAACCTTGGAGGAAAAACCGTCACAAAGGCGAAAAATGCTCTACATCTTTCGTCTATAAATGGCCATCCGACATGTACGTCTTGCTGATTAGGACCAAGGAATTGATATACTGCGCCGGTGACTCAAGGGTCACTCGGGGCGAGACGTCCGCTACAGGCCCCACGGCCCCGACAAGACTGAGCTGTTACCGCAGCCCAGCCGTTTGACACTCGACTGATGCAACCCACCATCACAGCCTGGAATCCTCGACTTTCCGCTTATGGATGTGTCTGAGCGAAGCGCTTACCCTGCGCGCCACACCGAGATTCCGAGCACGCTCAGCAAAACAGAGAGTTAACCCGAATATGTCCACCCGTTCGAAGATCATCTACACCTTCACCGACGAAGCTCCTGCCCTCGCCACCTTCTCCCTGCTGCCTATCGTCGAAGCCTTCACCGCTACCGCCGAGATCTCGGTAGAAACCCGGGACATCTCTCTCGCCGGCCGCATCCTCTCCGCCTTCCCAGAACAGCTCGGCGCCGACAAGCAAGTGGCCGACCACCTGGCGGAACTGGGTCAACTGGCGACCACTCCCGAAGCCAACATCATCAAGCTGCCGAACATCAGTGCCTCGGTTCCCCAGCTGAAGGCGGCGATCAAGGAGCTGCAAGGCAAGGGCTTCAACGTTCCGGACTACCCGGATACCGCGACCAACGACGCCGAGAAGGAAGCCAAGGCGCGTTACGACCGCATCAAGGGCAGTGCCGTGAACCCGGTCCTGCGCGAAGGCAACTCCGACCGCCGCGCCCCGCTGTCGGTCAAGAACTACGCACGCAAGCACCCGCACAAGATGGGCGCCTGGGCCGCCGACTCCAAGTCCCACGTTGCCCACATGAGCAGCGGCGACTTCTACGGCAGCGAAAAAGCCGCCCTGATCGAAGCCGATGACAGCCTGCGCATCGAACTGCTGGGCAAGGACGGTGCTACCACCGTCCTGAAAGAAAAGACTTCGGTAAAAGCCGGCGAAATCATCGACTGCGCAGTCATGAGCACCAAGGCCCTGCGCGCCTTCGTCGCTGCCGAGATCGAAGATGCCAAGGCCCAGGGCGTGCTGCTGTCGGCGCACCTGAAAGCCACCATGATGAAGGTCTCCGACCCGATCATGTTCGGCCAGATCGTTGCCGAGTACTACGCCGACGCGCTGAACAAGCACGCTGCGGTCCTGGAAGAAATCGGCTTCAACCTGAACAACGGCATTGGTGACCTGTACGCCCGCATCAAGACCCTGCCAGCCGAGCAGCAGGCGCAGATCGAAGCCGACGTCAAGGCGGTCTACGCCGTTCGTCCGGCCCTGGCCATGGTCAACTCCGACAAGGGCATCACCAACCTGCACGTGCCGAGCGACGTGATCGTCGACGCCTCGATGCCGGCGATGATCCGTGACTCGGGCAAGATGTGGAACGCCGAAGGCCAGCTGCAGGACACCAAGGCGCTGATCCCGGATCGTTGCTACGCGACCATCTACCAGGCCGTCATCGAAGACTGCAAGAAACACGGCGCCTTCGATCCGACCACCATGGGCAGCGTACCGAACGTCGGCCTGATGGCACAGAAAGCCGAAGAGTACGGCTCTCACGACAAGACCTTCCAGGCCAAGGCCGATGGCACCATCCGCGTCCTCGACAGCAAGGGCAACCTGCTGCTGCAACAGGAAGTGGAAGCGGGCGACATCTTCCGCATGTGCCAGACCAAGGACGCGCCGATCCAGGACTGGGTCAAGCTGGCCGTCAACCGCGCCCGTGCAAGCGCCACCCCGGCGATCTTCTGGCTCGACCCGCAACGCGCCCACGACGGCGTGCTGATCGAGAAAGTGCAGAAGTACCTGAAGGACCACGACACCGCCGGCCTGGACATCCGCGTCCTGGCCCCGGTCGAGGCGATGAAGGTTTCCCTGGAGCGCATCCGCGCCGGCCAGGACACCATCTCGGTCACCGGCAACGTGCTGCGCGACTACCTGACCGACCTGTTCCCGATCATGGAACTGGGCACCAGCGCCAAGATGCTGTCGATCGTCCCGCTGATGAACAACGGCGGCCTGTTCGAAACCGGCGCCGGCGGTTCGGCTCCGAAGCACGTGCAGCAACTGGTCGAGGAAAACTTCCTGCGCTGGGACTCCCTGGGTGAGTTCCTCGCCCTGGCCGCCTCCCTGGAGCACCTGGGCAACGCCTACGCCAACCCGAAAGCCAAGGTACTGGCTGCGACCCTGGACCAGGCCACCGGCCAGTTCCTGGACACCAACAAGTCCCCAGCGCGCAAGGTCGGCGGTATCGACAACCGTGGCAGCCACTTCTACCTGACCCTGTACTGGGCCCAGGCACTGGCTGCACAAACCGAAGACGCCGCCCTGCAAGCGCGCTTCGCCCCGCTGGCCAAGGCACTGACCGAGAACGAAGCGACCATCGTCGCCGAGCTCAACGCAGTCCAGGGCAAACCAGCCGAAATCGGTGGCTACTACTTCACCGACGCCGAGCTGACCAGCAAGGTGATGCGCCCAAGCCAGACCTTCAACAGCGCGATCGCCGCACTGTAAGAAAGCCAGCTTGAAGCAATAAGGAAAACCCCGGCCACGCACCGGGGTTTTTCTATATAAGCGACTCGACAGATTCTCCCCCTGTGGGAGCGGGTTCACCGGGACGCCGGACCGCCGCGATTGCGGTAG
>NZ_JBMDIJ010000005.1:0-222011 GCF_057808595.1 Pseudomonas sp. FG98
ATGCCGCAATCGCTGGCAAGCCAGCTCCCACAGGGGCCGCGTTGACTGGTCGACAGGTACTCCGCTGGGGACGAGATGTGCAGGTATCCATGACGTAATGGGGCACCAGCCACAACCTCATCACCTCACCCGCAACAACGGATCCTGCGGATTGATCGCCCGCAGCGTCTCGACCAGCCCATCGACCTTGTCCCGCTCCCCCGCCTGTTGCAGGTAACGCATCAACGCCAGCCGCACCTCGCGGTTGTACGGTTGCTGCCCGAGGCTCTGCCACAGTTGCTGGATGGCCGCGTCAGCCTGGCCCTGGTCATGCAATGCCACCGCCAGCACATAACCGAAACCGACATTCTCCGGCGCCAGTTCTGCCGCCTTGCGCAATGCTTTCAAGGCTTCTTCGCGCTGCCCCGAGCGGACCAGAGCCAAACCCCTGGCATGTTGCAGCAGCGCCGATTCGGGATGCCGGGTCAGGCCTTGGTCCAGTAGCCGCCGGGCTTGATCAGGCTGGCCGCGGGCATCCAGCCATTGCACCAGCGCCACCCGCGCGGGATCGAAGTCCTCGTCCCGTGACATTGCCGCGCGCAGGTACGGCTCGACCTGATCGAGCCGGCCGGTGGCGCGGTAGAGCAGTGCCAGGTTGACGTTGGCCTCGGCCCGGTCCTGCTGGCTCAACTGCGCCTGTTCGTATTCGCCGAGGGCCTTGTCGAAGGCCTGGCCCAAGCCGCTATTGCGCGCTGGCAGCAGGGCATAGGCGCTGGCGATGCGCACCGCGCGGACCGGGTCGTCGAGCAAGGGCGCCAGCAAGCGGATTCGTTGCTCGGCGGGGAGCAGGGCGGCCAGGGCTTCGACTGCCGCGACCCGCACTTGCGGCGCGTCGTTGCGCAGATCAGCGGAGGCGAGGTCGAGCGCACGCTGGCTGGGGTAGTTGGGCAGTTCGGCAAGCAAGGTGGCGCGACGGATCGCTGGCAGGTCGTCTTGCTGCAATTGCTCGAACAGTGCACTGGCCGCACCGGGCTTGCCGCTGCGCAGGGCATCGAGGCTGCGGGCGTAGCGCTGGGTCGGGGTGTCGTGCTCGCCGTACCAGAGGCGGAACTGTTCGGCGACCTTCTGTCCGGGCGTGGCCTGGTGACAGCCGAGGCAGGCGTCCGGGGTGCCGAGCTTCAGCGCCTGGGCCGGTGCCGGGATGCTGAAGCCATGGTCATGCCGCCAGTCGTTGACCATGTAGAACTTGCCGGGCATATGGCAATCCACGCACTGCGAGCCGGGCTGCCCCGGCACGTGCTTGTGGTGCTCCGCCGATTGATAGTCGCGGGCCTTCAAGCCGCTGCCGTCGACGCTGGCGATGCCGGTCTTGCCGGCCGGGTTGTGGCATTGCAGGCAGACACCGTTACCCTCGGCCCGCAGCTTGGTGCTGTGTGGTTCATGGCAGTTACTGCAACGCACGCCCTTGGCGAACATCTTGCTCTGGGTGAACGAGCCGTACTCGAACACCTCGTCCTGGATCTTGCCGTCCAGGGCATAGAGTTCGCGGGTCAGGCGGCTGGGCAGGAAGTCGTCCATCAGCCGGTGGCTATTCTTGAAACCATCGTCCAGCGGTGACCGGCGCGCATGGCAGCGGGCGCAGGTCTCCACTTCCTTGAGGTTGTCGCCGCCGCGCAGGCTTTGCTGGAAGCCGGCATGCTCGAGCGGGGTCTTTTTCGTGGTCCATGCCAGGTGGTCGGAGGCCGGGCCATGGCAGGCCTGGCAGCCTACCCCGAGGCTTTGCCACTGGCTGGCAAAGCGGTTTTCGGCGGCGTTGAAATTGCGCTTGAAGCCGGTGGTATGGCATTCCACGCACATGAAGTTGGCGTTCTGCTGCGGTGAGCTCCAGTGCAGCGGGCTCTTGAAGTCGACGCCCTGGCCCGGGTACAGGTGAAACCACTTCCTTTGCCGGGTATCCCAGGCCACGCCCAGGGCTTGCAGGTGGCCTGCGCCGGTATCGATCAGGTACTGCTGCAAGGGTTCGACGCCGAAGGCATAGGCCACCGGAAAATCCCTGGGCTTGCCGTCGCGCCCCGGGGTGTTGACCCAGAAACCGCCGTCGCGCTTGAAGAAGCGGGTGGTCTCGCGGTCGCTCTTGAAGGTGATGTCGTTGAAGTCGCCGAGCACGCTGGCGTCGTTCGCTGCCTGCATGGCCAATTGGTGATGGGAGCCTTGCCAGTGCTCGACCTGCTCGGCATGGCAGCCCTGGCATTGGTGTTCGTCGACCAGCTGTGGTGCGGCCTGTACAGGGGCGCCCAGGGCGAGCAGCAGACCCGCCAGCAACCCTCGGAGCAGGGACCAGCGGCGTGGCGGCGTGGCCACATCAGGCTTGTTCGGCATGCGGTGTTCCGTGTTTTTCTTCTAATAAGGCCGACCCGTTGCTTGTGGGGCGAACCTGGAATGCCGCGATGATACGGATTTCTCGCCGCGTCTGGGTGAAAGCTCGGCCTATGGTTTTTGTCATCAACAGAAATAGATTTTCATCCGGCCCCCGGGAAACCCGCGCGTAGGATGCACCTCTTATTCGGCAGTGGATTTTTCCTACATCGATCCTCCGAGGAGGCATGCAATGAACACCCGTGGTTTGCTCGATCAACTGCTCAAGTCCGGGCAGGACCTGCTGCAGAAACAGGCCGGCAGTGCTTCAGGTTCGCAGAAAGGCGGCGGCGCGCTTGGCGGGCTGCTCTCCGGTGTCGGTGGCAAGGTTGCGGCGGCAGGAGCCCTCGGCGCGCTGCTGGGCAGCAAGAAGGCCCGCAAGTACGGCGGCAAGGCCCTGACCTACGGCGGCCTGGCCGCCCTCGGTGTGCTGGCCTACAAGGCCTATGGCAACTGGCAGGCCCAGCAGGCCGCAGCGCCCAAGGGCGAGCCACAGACCCTCGATCGCCTGCCGCCGGCTCAGGTCGAGCAGCACAGCCAGGCGATCCTCAAGGCACTGGTGGCGGCCGCCAAGGCCGATGGCCATGTGGATGAGCGCGAGCGCGAACTGATCGAGGGCGAGTTCGTCAAACTGTCCGGCAACGACCGCGACCTGCAGCTCTGGCTGCATTCCGAGCTGAACAAGCCGCTGGACCCGTCGGACGTCGCCCGCGCCGCCGCCACTCCGGAAATGGCGGCGGAAATGTACCTGGCCAGCGTCATGCTGGTGGACGAGGAACATTTCATGGAGCGCGCCTATCTCGACGAACTGGCGCGCCAGTTGCGCCTCGATCCGCAGCTCAAGGTGGAGCTGGAACGGCAGGTTCATGCGACCTGAGTCAATAAAATGGGCAAATGGCCATGTCGTGTAGTCAATTTGCCCATTCAACCATGTAGGATCAGTCCCATAGGCGTGTAGGCCGTGGGCTATACTCAGCCCATTTTTCTTGCCGCGTACAACGCTCGAGGGCTGATTGTGAAGAACTGGACATTGCGCCAACGGATCCTGGCAAGTTTCGCCGTGATCATCGCCATCATGTCGCTGATGGTGGTCGCCGCCTATTCGCGGTTGATAGCCATCGAAGAAAGCGAGCAGGCGGTACGCGCCGACAGCATGCCCGGGGTCTACTACAGCTCGATGATCCGCAGTGCCTGGGTCGACAGTTACGTCCTGACCCAGCAACTGGTCGGCCTGAGCAACCATCGCGAGCTCACCGATGCCGACATGGCCCTGTACAAGAGCTATGACGAGCGCCTGCAACTGCAGATGGCCAACTACCGCAAGACCATGAACGACTCGGACGACGCCTCCAACTTCGCCCAGTTCGAAGGCATGGTCGGCGAGTACAAGCAGTCGCTCACCGCGGTGCTCAATGCCTACAGCAAGAAGGACTACCCGGAGGCCCAGCGCCTGCTCCTGGAAAACCTTGGCCCGACCTGGTCCGAGGGGCGCAAGCAACTCAACAGCCTGATCGACTGGAACCGTCGCTACGCCGATGAGGCCACCGACAATATCGTTTCCGCGGTGACCACGGCGAAGCTGAGCATGATGGTCTCCCTGGCACTGGCGGTGGTGGCTGCCGCGGTCTGCGGCCTGCTGCTGATGCGGGTCATCACCGAACCCATGCAGCGCATCGTTCGCGCCCTGGAAACCCTGCGCGGCGGCGACCTCAGCGTACGCATGAACCTGGACCGCAACGACGAATTCGGCGCCGTCGAGACCGGCTTCAACGAGATGGTCAGTGAACTGACCGGCCTGGTGTCCCAGGCCCAGCGCTCGTCGGTGCAGGTGACCACCTCGGTGACCGAGATCGCCGCCACCTCCAAGCAGCAGCAGGCCACCGCCACCGAAACTGCTGCGACCACCACCGAGATTGGTGCCACCTCGCGGGAAATCGCCGCTACTTCCCGCGACCTGGTGCGGACCATGACCGAAGTGACCACCGCTGCCGACCAGGCCTCGGTGCTCGCCGGTTCCGGCCAGCAGGGCCTGGCGCGCATGGAAGAGACCATGCACCAGGTGATGGGCGCCGCCGACCTGGTCAACAACAAGCTGGCGATCCTCAACGAGAAGGCCGGCAACATCAACCAGGTGGTGGTGACCATCGTCAAGGTCGCCGACCAGACCAACCTGCTCTCGCTCAACGCCGCCATCGAAGCCGAGAAGGCCGGTGAATACGGCCGTGGCTTCGCCGTGGTCGCCACCGAAGTGCGCCGCCTGGCCGACCAGACCGCCGTGGCCACCTACGATATCGAGCAGATGGTCCGCGAGATCCAGTCGGCGGTGTCCGCCGGGGTGATGGGCATGGACAAGTTCTCCGAGGAAGTGCGCCGCGGCATGTTCGAGGTGCAGCAGGTCGGCGAGCAGCTCAGCCAGATCATCCATCAGGTCCAGGCCCTGGCGCCGCGGGTGCTGATGGTCAACGACGGCATGCAGGCCCAGGCTACCGGCGCCGAGCAGATCAACCATGCCCTGGCCCAGCTCAGCGATGCCAGCAGCCAGACGGTGGAGTCGCTGCGCCAGGCCAGTTTCGCCATCGACGAGTTGAGCCAGGTCGCGGTCGGTCTGCGCGGCGGTGTGTCGCGGTTCAAAGTCTGAGGTGGCAATGACCGATCTCAGGCCTCGCCGCAGCCAGGACGCGGCTTGCCAGGGACGCCTGTTCCTGGTGTTCCGCGTTGGTGGTGAGCGTTTCGTTCTGGATACCCGGGAAATTGCCGAGGTGCTGCCACGGGTGCCGCTCAAGCCGATCGCCCATACCCCGGCCTATGTTGCCGGGGTTCTGGCCCATCGCGGCGCGCTGGTGCCGGTGATCGATGTCAGCGCGCTGAGCTTCGGCACTCCCGCGCCGCAGCGCACCAGCACTCGCCTGGTGCTGGTGCACTATCGCTTCGACCCGGCGCGTCCGGACCTGCTGCTCGGCCTGATTCTCGAACAGGCCAGCGACACCCTGCGCTGCGACCCGGCGGAGTTCCGCCCCTATGGCGTCGACAATCGCGAGGCGCCGTACCTCGGCCCGGTGCGCGAGGATGCCCAGGGCCTGATGCAGTGGATCGGCGTGCAGGACCTGCTCGACGATGCGGTGCGTGCCTTGCTGTTCCCTGAAGACGGGGGGCTGGCATGACCATCGAGCGACGCTTTTTCCGTTTTTTGCAGGAGCGCATCGGCCTCGATGTCGCTTCGGTGGGCGAGCAGATGGTCGAGCGCGCCCTGCGCCAGCGCTGCGCGGCATTGCCGGCCCACGACCTCGACGACTATTGGCTGCATTTGCAGCAGTCCCATGCCGAACAGCAGGCCTTGATCGAGGCGGTGATCGTTCCCGAGACCTGGTTCTTCCGCTACCCGGAATCCTTCGCCGCCCTGGTCGACCTGGCCCGCAAGCGCCTGGCCGAGCTCAATGGCGCCCGTGGCCTGCGCATCCTCAGCCTGCCGTGTTCCACCGGCGAGGAACCCTATTCCATCGCCATGGCCCTGCTCGATGCCGGCCTGCCGGCCCAAGCGTTCAAGGTCGAGGCCATGGATATCAGCCCCAATTCCATCGGTCGTGCCCAGCGCGCGGTGTATGGGCGCAACTCGTTCCGCGGTGCGGAGCAGGCTTTTCGCGAGCGGCATTTCAGTGAAGGGGAAGAGGGGCATCTGCTCGATGCGCGGGTGCAGCGCCAGGTGCAGTTCGAGGTGGGCAATGTGCTCGACCCGGCGTTGCTTGGTCGTCAGGGCAGCTATGACTTCGTGTTCTGCCGCAATTTGCTGATCTATTTCGACCTGGCGACCCAGCAGCGGGTGTTCGAGGTCCTGAAAAACCTGACCCATGCCGACGGCGTGCTGTTCATCGGCCCGGCCGAGGGCAGCCTGCTGGCACGATTGGGCATGCGCCCGCTGGGGATTGCCCAGTCATTCGCCTATGTTCGGCACGTGGCGCAAGCCAAGCCGGCGGCGCACAAGGTCGTCACTGCCACGGCACCGGTCGCGCCCTTGTCGCGCCCGATAGCGCCGGTCGTGCCTGCCGCCCCGGTGCGCCGGGCGATCACGCCGGTGCGCCCGCCTGCTGCCCATGGGCGCGACGAACAGGCCGGCGAGTTGCTGGCGCAGATCGCCGTGCTCGCCAATGGCGGTCACAGTGAACAGGCCCGTGCTGCCTGCCAGCGCTACCTCAAGCAATTCGAACCTTCGGCCCAGGTGTTCTACTGGCTGGGCCTGCTCAGCGATACCGCTGGTGACAGCGCCGATGCCATCAGCCAGTACCGCAAGGCGCTCTACCTGGAGCCGCAGCACCCCGAGGCGCTGGTGCACCTGGCCGCACTGCTGGCGTCCCAGGGCGATGCCGTCGGTGCCCGGCGCCTGCAGGAGCGTGCCGCGCGGCGCGAGCGGGAGGCTGATCGATGATCGATGAAATCAACATGCTGAGCGGTGATGTCGAGCGTATCGACGACTGCTGGAACCGCATCGGCGTACACGGCGACAAGAGCTGCCCGTTGCTGGAAGAGCATGTGCATTGCCGCAACTGTGCGGTGTATGCCGCCGCCGCCACGCGCCTGCTGGATCGCTATGCCCTGGCCCAGGACGCGCATGTTCGCGAGGCGGTCGAGGAGCAGGTGGTGCAGGGGCCGTCGCTGCTGCTGTTCCGTCTCGGCGAGGAATGGCTGGCGCTGGCCACCCGCTGCCTGGCCGAAGTGGCGCCGGTGCAGCCGGTGCATTCGCTGCCGCACCAGCGCTCCCGGGTGCTGCAGGGCGTGGCCAATGTGCGCGGTGCACTGGTGCCGTGCCTGTCCCTGAGCGACCTGCTCGGCCTGGAGCTGACCCAGGCCGCGCCGGGTTCGGCCCGGGTCATGCCGCGCATGCTGATCCTCGCGGCCAAGGGCGGCGCGGTGGTGCTGCCGGTGGACGAGGTGGACGGTATCCATGCCCTCGACCTGCGCCTGCATGGCGATGCTGCCTTTGAGAACCGCTTCACCCGCCAGGTTCTCCAGTGGCGCGGGCGAAGCGTACGAATTCTGGATGAAGACCAGGTGTTGTCCGCCGTCGACCGGAGCCTTTCATGACCCCAGAGCAAATGCGCGACGCTTCGTTGCTGGAGTTGTTCAGCCTCGAAGCCGAAGCCCAGACCCAGGTGCTCAGCGCCGGGCTGCTGGCGCTGGAGCGCAATCCGACCCAGGCCGACCAGCTCGAAGCCTGCATGCGCGCCGCGCACTCGCTCAAGGGCGCGGCGCGGATCGTTGGCATCGATGCCGGGGTCAGCGTTGCCCATGTCATGGAAGACTGTCTGGTTGAAGCCCAGGAAGGGCGCTTGCGCCTGCGCCCCGAGCATATCGATGCGTTGCTCCAGGGCACCGACCTGCTGATGCGCATCGCCACCCCTGGCGATGCCTCGGTCGAGGCGGCGGTACAGGCCTACCTGGTGCAGGTGGCCAATCTGTTGCAGCCCGGCTCGGCGGTTACGCCGCCGCCGACGCCGAGCGCGCCGCCAGTGATCGAGCCGGAGCCGGTGCTACCGCTCCCGGTGGTGCTGGAAGAGCCCGAGGCGGAACCCGAGCCCGAGCCGCGCCCGGCGCGCAAGAGCAAGGCGACCGAGGGCGGCGAGCGGGTGCTGCGGGTCACCGCCGAGCGCTTGAACAGCCTGCTTGACCTGTCGAGCAAGGCACTGGTGGAGACCCAGCGCTTCAAGCCCTTCCTCGCTACCCTGCAGCGCCTCAAGCGCGTGCAGGGCCAGGGCCTGCGCGCCCTTGACGGGCTCAAGGCGCAGATCGAGGCGGGCGAGCAGGGTGACGACGTGCGCGAAGCGCTGGCCCTGACCCAGCAGTTGCTCGGCGAGGCGCAGCAGATGCTGCAGCAGCAGGTGGTCGATCTCGACGAGCTGGGCTGGCAGGCCGGCCAGCGCGCGCAGAACCTCTACGATATGGCCCTGGCCTGTCGCATGCGTCCGTTCGCCGATGTGCTGACCGGACAAAGCCGCATGGTTCGCGATCTCGGCCGCTCCCTGGGCAAGCAGGTGCGCCTGGAGATCGAGGGCGAGAAGACCCAGGTCGACCGCGATGTCCTGGAAAAACTCGAAGCGCCGCTGACCCACCTGCTGCGCAACGCCGTCGACCATGGCATCGAGATGCCCGAGCAGCGTCTGGCGGCGGGCAAGCCCATGGAGGGCACCATTCGCCTGCGGGCTTCGCACCAGGCCGGTCTGCTGGTGCTGGAGTTGAGCGATGACGGTGGCGGGGTCGACCTTGAGCGGCTGCGCCGCAGCATCGTCGAGCGCCACCTGTCGCCGGCGGAAACCGTGGCGCAGATGAGTGAGGCGGAGCTGCTGACCTTCCTCTTCCTGCCGGGCTTCAGTCTGCGCGACAAGGTCACCGAGGTGTCCGGCCGCGGCGTCGGCCTGGATGCCGTGCAGCACATGGTTCGCCAGCTGCGTGGCCAGGTCGAGATGACCCAGGGCGATGGCAACGGCAGTCGCTTCCACCTGGAAGTACCGCTGACCCTGTCGGTGGTGCGCAGCCTGGTGGTGGAAGTCAGCGGCGAGGCCTACGCCTTCCCCTTGGCCCATATCGAACGCACCCTGGAGCTGTCGCCGGAGTCCATCGTGCAGATCGAGGGGCGCCAGCAGTTCTGGCACGAAGGCCGGCATATCGGCCTGGTTTCCGCCAGCCAACTGCTCAATCGGCCGGTCAGCCAGAACAGTGAACAGAGCATCAAGGTGGTGGTGATCCGCGAGCGGGAAACCCTGTACGGCGTGGCCATCGATCGCCTGGTCGGCGAGCGGGTGCTGGTGGTGATGCCGCTGGACGCGCGCCTGGGCAAGATCCAGGACATCTCCGCCGGAGCCCTGCTGGACGACGGCTCGGTGGTGCTGATCGTCGACGTCGAGGACCTGCTGCGCTCGGTGGAGAAACTCCTCAGCACCGGTCGCCTGGAACGTATCGAGCGCCGTGGCGCGGCCCGTGAGGTGGCGCGCAAGCGCGTGCTGGTGGTGGACGACTCGCTCACCGTGCGCGAGCTGCAACGCAAGCTGCTCGGCAACCGCGGCTACGAAGTGGCCGTGGCGGTGGATGGCATGGACGGCTGGAATGCCTTGCGCAGCGAGGATTTCGACCTGCTCATCACCGATATCGACATGCCGCGCATGGACGGCATCGAACTGGTGACCCTGGTGCGTCGCGACAGCCGTTTGCAATCGCTGCCAGTGATGGTGGTGTCGTACAAGGACCGCGAAGAAGACCGGCGGCGTGGCCTGGATGCCGGCGCTGACTATTATCTGGCCAAGGCGAGCTTCCATGATGACGCCTTGCTGGATGCCGTAGTCGAGCTGATCGGGAGTGCCCAAGGATGAAGATCGCCATCGTCAACGATATGCCGCTAGCGGTGGAGGCCCTGCGCCGTGCGCTGGCCTTCGAGCCGGCGCACGAGGTCATCTGGGTCGCCAGCAACGGTGTGGAGGCGGTGCAGCGTTGTGCCGAGCAGACTCCGGACCTGTTGCTGATGGACCTGATCATGCCGCAGATGGACGGGGTGGAAGCGACCCGGCGGATCATGGCCGAATCGCCGTGCGCCATCGTCATCGTCACTGTCGATCGCCGGCAGAACGTGCACCGGGTGTTCGAGGCCATGGGCCATGGCGCCCTCGACGTGGTCGATACCCCGGCCCTGGGCGGCGGCGATGCCCGCGAGGCGGCGGCGCCGCTGTTGCGCAAGATCCTCAATATCTCCTGGCTGATCGGCCAGCAGCGCGGCAGCAGCGTGCGCCCGGTGGCCACGCCCTTGCGCCAGGCCGCGCAGCGCCAGGGCCTGGTGGCCATCGGTTCTTCGGCCGGTGGGCCGGCGGCCCTGGAAGTGCTGCTCAAGGGCCTGCCCAAGGCGTTTCCGGCGTCGATCGTGCTGGTCCAGCATGTCGACCAGGTGTTCGCCGCCGGCATGGCCGAATGGCTCAGCAGTACCTCCGGGCAGAACGTGCGCCTGGCCCGCGAGGGCGAGCCGCCGCAACCGGGCCAGGTGCTGCTGGCCGGGACCAACCACCATATCCGCCTGCTCAAGGATTGCACCCTGGCCTACACGGCGGAGCCGGTGAACGAAATCTACCGCCCCTCGATCGATGTGTTTTTCGAAAGCGTGGCACGGTTCTGGCGTGGCGATGCGGTGGGCGTGCTGCTCACCGGCATGGGCCGCGATGGCGCGCAGGGGCTCAAGCTCATGCGCGAGCAGGGTTTCCTGACCATCGCCCAGGACCAGCAGAGCAGTGCGGTGTACGGCATGCCCAAGGCGGCCGTCGCCATCGACGCGGCCGTGGAAGTCCGCCCGCTGGAGCGGATAGCCCCACGACTAATGGAAATTTTCCCGAAATGACGATATGTATTGAGTCACGCCGGCGGCGCCGGCAGTGCCCAGGTGACAGCGCATGAATGATCTACCGATCGACGGCTTTTCAACCTCTGACGAGAACTCGGCGATGGTCCTGCTGGTCGACGACCAGGCGATGATCGGCGAAGCCGTGCGCCGGGGCCTGGCCCAGGAAGACAACATCGACTTCCACTTCTGTGCCGATCCGCACGAGGCGGTGGCCCAGGCCATCCGCATCAAGCCGACGGTGATCCTGCAGGACCTGATCATGCCGGGCCTCGACGGCTTGACCCTGGTCCGCGAGTACCGCGCCAACCCGGCGACCCAGGACATTCCGATCATCGTCCTGTCGACCAAGGAAGACCCGCTGGTCAAGAGCGCGGCCTTTGCCGCCGGGGCCAACGATTACCTGGTCAAGCTGCCGGACAATATCGAGCTGGTGGCGCGGATCCGCTATCACTCGCGCTCCTACCTGACCCTGCTGCAGCGTGACGAGGCCTATCGTGCCCTGCGCGTGAGCCAGCAGCAGTTGCTCGACACCAACCTGGTGCTGCAGCGCCTGATGAACTCCGACGGCCTGACCGGGCTGTCCAACCGCCGTCATTTCGACGAGTACCTGGAGCTGGAATGGCGCCGGGCGATGCGCGAGCAGTCGCAGCTGTCGCTGCTGATGGTCGACGTCGACTACTTCAAGTCGTTCAACGACACCTTCGGCCACCTGGCCGGTGATGAGGCCCTGCGCCAGGTGGCCGAGGCCATCCGTTCCTGCTGCGCGCGGCCGAGCGACCTGCCGGCGCGCTACGGAGGCGAGGAATTCGCCCTGGTGCTGCCCAACACCTCGCCGGGCGGTGCGCGCCTGCTGGCGGAAAAACTGCGCCAGACCGTCGAAGCCGCGCGGATCGCCCACATGATGCCGGCCCCGGACTCCTGGCTGACCGTGAGCATCGGCCTGGCCACCCAGACCCCGGCCATCGGCAGCCATTGCCGGCAACTGATCTCGGCGGCGGACAACGCCCTGTACCAGGCCAAGAACGCCGGCCGCAACCGGGTGGCGGTGGCCTGAGCGCCCTATCGCTGGCAATGCCAGCTCCCACAGGGATTTGTGTACACCGCCAAACCTGTGGGAGATTCTATGGCGGCAGGCAAGCAGATGGATGTTGTGACTGCTGGCCTCATCGTCGGCAACGCCGACTCCCACAGGGTTCTGAGCCGGCCACGGTATCTGTGCTCGACGCGGTCCTTGTGGGAGCTGGCGTTGCCAGCGATGAGGCCGGCAAGTGCAATGAAAATCTTCTGGTTCCCCTGCCGCCCGTAGCTTCCCGCTTGTCCCCCGCCACCCTGCCTGCGCTATACTCTCCGGCTTTTCACCGAATTACGCACGAGAGCAGCCCGCCCATGGAAATCAACCCGATTCTGAATACCATCAAGGACCTCACCGAGCGTTCCGAGTCCATTCGGGGGTATCTTTGACTACGATCACAAGCATGACCGCCTGATCGAAGTCAACCGCGAGCTCGAAGACCCGAACGTCTGGAACAAGCCTGAATACGCCCAGGCCCTGGGCCGCGAGCGCGCCATGCTGGCGCAGGTCGTCGAGACCCTGGACAAGCTGTCCGGTGGCCTGGCCGACTGCAAGGACCTGCTCGACATGGCTGTCGAGGAGAACGACGAGGGCGCCGTCGAGGACGTCATCGCCGAGCTGCAAAGCCTCGAAGAACACCTGGCGCTGCTCGAATTCCGGCGCATGTTCAGCGGCGAGATGGACATGAACAACGCCTACCTGGACATCCAGGCCGGTTCCGGCGGCACCGAAGCGCAGGACTGGGCCAACATCCTCCTGCGCATGTACCTGCGCTGGGCCGACAAGCGCGGCTTCGACGCGACCATCATCGAACTGTCCGAAGGCGAAGTCGCCGGCATCAAGGGCGCCACCGTGCACATCAAGGGCGAATACGCCTTCGGCTGGCTGCGTACCGAGATCGGTGTACACCGCCTGGTGCGCAAGAGCCCGTTCGACTCCGGCGCCCGTCGCCACACCTCGTTCTCGGCGGTGTTCGTGTCCCCCGAGATCGACGACAAGGTCGAGATCGAGATCAACCCGTCCGACCTGCGCATCGACACCTACCGCTCCTCGGGCGCCGGTGGTCAGCACGTCAACACCACCGACTCGGCGGTGCGTATCACCCACGTGCCGACCAACACAGTGGTCGCCTGCCAGAACGAACGCTCCCAGCACGCCAACAAGGACACCGCCATGAAAATGCTGCGGGCCAAGTTGTACGAGCTGGAAATGCAGAAGCGCAACGCCGCTTCCCAGGCGCTGGAAGACAGCAAGTCGGACATCGGCTGGGGTCACCAGATCCGTTCCTACGTGCTGGATGACTCGCGGATCAAGGACCTGCGTACCGGCGTCGAGCGCAGCGACTGCCAGAAGGTCCTGGACGGCGACCTCGACCAGTACCTGGAAGCAAGCCTCAAGCAGGGCCTGTAAACCGCACACCACTGCCGCGAGACCCGGCCTTGCGCCGGGATCGCGTGCCCTGCCCGGAAAGGGCAACGAATACCTGATGGAAAGAATGACGACATGAGCGACCTGAAAACCGAATCGCAAGACCTGCAACAGGAAGAAAACGCCCTGATCGCCCTGCGCAAGGAAAAACTTGCCGCAGAGCGCGCCAAGGGCCAGGCCTTCCCCAACGACTTCCGCCGTGACAGCTACTGCAACGACCTGCAGAAGCAATATGTCGACAAGACCAAGGAAGAGCTGGAAGCAGCGGCGATCCCGGTCAAGGTTGCCGGTCGCATCATGCTCAACCGTGGCTCGTTCATGGTCATCCAGGACATGACCGGGCGCATCCAGGTCTACGTCAACCGCAAGACCCTGCCGGAAGAAACCCTGGCTGCGGTGAAAACCTGGGACCTGGGCGACATCATCGCCGCCGAAGGCACCCTGGCCCGTTCCGGCAAGGGCGACCTGTACGTCGAAATGACCAACGTGCGCCTGCTGACCAAGTCGCTGCGCCCGCTGCCGGACAAGCACCACGGCCTGACCGACACCGAGCAGCGCTACCGCCAGCGCTACGTCGACCTGATCGTCAACGAGGACACCCGCGAGACCTTCCGCGTGCGTTCGCTGGTTATCTCGCATATCCGCAGCTTCCTGGCCAAGCGCGACTTCCTCGAAGTCGAAACGCCGATGCTGCAGACCATTCCTGGCGGCGCCGCGGCCAAGCCGTTCGAAACCCACCACAACGCCCTGGACATGCCGATGTTCCTGCGTATCGCGCCGGAGCTGTACCTCAAGCGCCTGGTGGTCGGTGGCTTCGAGAAGGTCTTCGAGATCAACCGCAACTTCCGTAACGAAGGCGTTTCGACCCGGCACAACCCCGAGTTCACCATGCTCGAGTTCTACCAGGCCTACGCCGACTACACCGACAACATGGACCTCACCGAAGAGCTGTTCCGCGAGCTGGCGCAGCTTGTACTGGGGACTACCGACGTGCCGTACGGCGACAAGGTGTTCCACTTCGGCGAGCCGTTCGCGCGCCTGTCGGTGTTCGACTCGATCCTCAAGTACAACCCGGAACTGACCGAGGCCGACCTGCTCGACGTCGACAAGGCCCGTGCCATCGCCAAGAAGGCCGGTGCCAAGGTCCTCGGCCACGAAGGCCTGGGCAAGCTGCAGGTGATGATTTTCGAAGAGCTGGTGGAGAGCAAGCTGGAGCAGCCGCACTTCATCACCGAGTACCCGTTCGAAGTCTCGCCGCTGGCCCGTCGCAATGATGCCAACCCGAACGTCACCGACCGCTTCGAGCTGTTCATCGGTGGTCGCGAGATCGCCAACGCCTACTCCGAGCTCAACGATGCCGAAGACCAGGCCGAGCGCTTCCTGGCCCAGGTGGCCGAGAAGGATGCCGGTGACGACGAGGCCATGCACTATGACGCCGACTTCGTTCGCGCCCTGGAATACGGCATGCCGCCAACCGCCGGTGAAGGCATCGGTATCGACCGTCTGGTGATGCTGCTGACCAACTCGCCGTCGATCCGCGATGTGATCCTGTTCCCGCACATGCGTCCGCAGGCCTGATTGCACCAGGCTTGAGGCCCTCATCGCTGGCAACGCCAGCTCCCACAGGTTTTGTGTCCGGCGCGGACCTTGTGGGAGCTGGCGTTGCCAGCGATGAGGCCCCTGAGGACACTTTGAATCAGCCGCCCAGTGCGGCTTTTTCATGCCCGTGAATTCCCGATCCCGAGGTACCCCGCCAGTGACCCCCACCCAGCCACAACAAGGCGCCGCCGGCGTTGCCACCGCGGTCGCGGAAAGCGTCCAGTACCAGGGCCGCAAGGCCAGCCGCCAGGGCAGCGAGCAGCGTCGCCAGCAGATCCTCGACGCGGCCATGCGCATCGTCGTCCGTGATGGCGTGCGTGGCGTGCGCCACCGTGCCGTCGCCGCCGAGGCGGGCGTGCCGCTGTCGGCCACCACCTACTACTTCGACGATATCCAGGACCTGCTCAGCGATACCTTCGCCCAGTACGTCGAGCGCAGCGCCGCCTACATGGCCAAGCTGTGGGAGAGCACCGAGGTGGTCCTGCGCCAGTTGCTCGCCCAGGGCGACGGCAGCCCGGCGTCCCGCGCGCGGCTGGCCGACGAGGTGGCGAAGATGACCTGCGAGTACGTCCAGCGCCAATTGCACAATCGCCGCGACTTCCTTATGGCCGAACAGGCCTTCCGCCAGGAGGCCTTGCTGTCGCCACGGCTGGCCGAACTGGTCAGGCTGCACGAGCAGATCCTCCTGCGCGGCGCCTGCCAGTTGTTGCAGGTGGTGGGCTCGCGCCAGCCACAACAGGACGCCATTGTATTGACGGCAATCATCGAGCAGATGGAGTATCAGGGCCTGCTCGAAGCCGCAAAACCGCAGGCTGAAGGGCAGATGCTCGCTATTCTTGTTCGTTACCTGCATCTGGTGCTGGCTGCGGAGTGAGTCGCGAGCGCCTCTCAAGGAGATTTCGATGAAAGCCTGGCGTGTGCTGCTGGCCCTGTCTTTCCTGCTGTTGAATGGCTGCCTGGTGACCTTCAACGAGCCGATTCCGGCCAACCAGGCAGCGCCCAAGGCCTTGCTCGGCAACTGGTCGAGCAAGGACGCCTGGGGCGAGCCGCTGACCCTGCAGATCAGTCGCTCTGGTGGCAACGCCTACAAGGCGGTGGCCACGGCCAAGGGCAAGCCTCGCGAGGAATACGCCTTTACCGTGTCGCGCCACGGCAACCGCTGGTATCTCTCGGCCGGCGTACCGAAGAAACTCGGCGGCAATTTCCTTATCGGTGGCTTCGAAGTGATCGATAACAAGGAACTGGTGGTCTACAACCTCGACGTCGAGCAGGTCACCCAGGCTCTGGACAAGAAAGAACTGAGCGGCCGCACCGTCGAAGTGCCCGAAGAGAACGGCGAAGGGGTGTTGATCGACAGCCCGGCCGAGCGTGTACTGGCCTACCTGGACGATCCGGCCAACTCCGACCTGTTCGTCGAAGTGGCGCGGTTCCAGCGGGCTGGCAAATAACGAGGAACAAGGAGTGAGCGTGGACGAGTACCAGCAGACGATCCGGGCCCTGTCCGACCGCATTGTCCAGGCACAGACGCCGATTCGCGTGCTCGACGCGGTGAAGTGGGACGACAGCATCCGCCAGGGCTTCCTCAAGGCCAAGGGCAAGGAGCCGCCGGCGGTCAGTCGCGAGTACTACCAGAACCGGCCGCTGTCCTTCGATTCCGGCGCGCTGAAGCTGGAGTTCCAGAACATCGAGCGCGATATCACCCGCCAGCTCGGCCAGTTCAACCCGGTCGGGCAGATCATGCGGCGCATGTGCAAGGAGTACCGCATGGTGGTGCGCATGCTCGAAGCGCGCGGTACCGACGACTTCGGGCTGATCTCGCAAGAGCTCTACGGCGCGGCTTCGGACGCCTTCCATGCGGGGGATCCGACCCTCGCCGACCTTGGCCTGATGCTCTCGGACTACCTGAACAACATCGATGGCCGTGGCGACCTCAAGGACGAGCCGAAGAACCTCACCGCCAAGGAAGCGGTGGAAATCCTCCAGCGCCGCCTGAACAAGGTGTTCGGCGAGGCCGAGGAGACCATTCGCGTGTTCGAGTCCGACGGTATCGTCGCCGATGCCGCGGCGGGCGCCGACTACATCAAGATCCGCGCCGATGCCATGTTCAACAGCCGTGATGTGCGCGCGCTGGAAGTTCACGAAGGGCTGGTGCATGTCGGCACCACCCTCAACGGCCTCAACCAGCCGATCTGCACCTTCCTGGCCAAAGGGCCGCCCTCGTCGACGGTGACCCAGGAAGGCCTGGCGATCCTTATGGAGGTGATCGCCTTCGCCTCCTACCCGAGCCGCCTGCGCAAGCTGACCAACCGTACCAGGGCCATCCACATGGTGGAGGAGGGCGCGGACTTCCTGCAGATCTACGAATTCTTCCGCGCCCAGGGCTTCGAAATGGCGGAAAGCTACGGCAATGCCAGTCGGGTATTCCGCGGCTCGGTGCCGAACGGTCTGCCATTTACCAAGGACTTGTCCTACCTCAAGGGTTTCATCATGGTTTACAACTACATTCAGTTGGCCGTGAGAAAGGGCAAGCTCGAGCAGATTCCCCTGCTGTTCTGCGGCAAGACCACCCTGGAAGACATGCGCACCTTGCGCCAACTGGTGGACGAAGGCCTGGTGGAGCCGCCCAAGTACCTGCCGGAGCAGTTCCGCGACCTCAATGCGCTGTCGGCGTGGATGTGTTTCTCCAACTTCCTCAACCACCTGAGCCTGGACCGGATTGAAGCCGACTACTCGAACATTCTCTGAGCGCTGGCGCGGGACTTTCGTCCTGTGCCTGTTGCTGCTGGGGCTGTCCGGGTGCAGTTCGCTGCTGTTCTATCCCGAGCCCGGGCAGCCGTTCACCCCCGAGAAGGCGAAAATCGCCTGGCGCGACCTGACCCTGACCGCCGCCGACGGCACCCGCCTGCATGGCTGGTGGCTGCCGGCCAAGGAGGGCGTCGAGGTCAAGGGTACGGTGCTGCACCTGCACGGCAACGGCGGCAACCTGGCCTGGCACCTGGGTGCCAGCTACTGGCTGCCGGAGCAGGGCTACCAGGTGCTGATGATCGATTACCGTGGCTACGGGCTGTCCGAGGGCAAGCCGGGGCTGCCAGAGGTCTACCAGGACATCGGCGCCGCCCTCGACTGGCTGGGAACGGCGCCCGAGGTGCAGGGCAAGCCGCTGGTGCTGCTGGGCCAGAGCCTCGGCGGGGCCATGGCGATCCACTACCTGGCGCAGCACCCGGAGCAGTCGCAGCGCTTCAAGGCGCTGGTGTTCGACGGCGTTCCGGCCAGCTACCGCGAGGTCGGGCGCTTCGCCCTGAGTACGTCGTGGCTCACCTGGCCGATGCAGGTGCCGTTGTCGTGGCTGGTGCCGGATGGCGACAGCGCGATCCGTTCCATCGCTGCCCTGAAGAGCCCGCCCAAGCTGTTCTTCCACAGCATCGACGACGCCCTGGTGCCCATGGACAACGGCATCCGCCTGTACCAGGCCGCGCCGCCGCCGCGGGTGCTGCAACTGGTGCGTGGTGGACATGTGCAGACCTTCGGCGACCCGACCTGGCGCCAGGTGATGCTGCGTTTCCTCGATGACCCCGAGCATTTCAACGGCCTGCGCCGCCTGGCCGAAGTCCCCAACTACCCTGACGAGAAGTCGCAATGAGTGAAGAACGCAACGCCATCCCCCTGATCATCACCGGAGTCTGCAGCATCGTCGGCACGGTCTGCGCCCTGTGGTACTACGGCTACCTGCATTTCGCCAAGCCGGAGGATGCGCTGCTGCTGTCGGAGTTCACCATGCTCAAGACCGTACCGGGCGAGGACTATCGGGTCTCCCTCAACCCTGCGCCGCAGACTGCCCAATGCATCGATGGCGTGCTGGTGCTGTTCGACATGCAGCAGAAAGGCCTGACCGGCGTGCTGGTGGACAACAAGAAGCAGGCGGTTCGCTGCATGGGGCAGGAGACGCCGCAGGAGGTCAAATGACCTTGTGTTGAGCTTTCGGGCCTCATCGCTGGCAAGCCAGCTCCCACAGATTCAGCGGTTCACGCGATCCTTGTGGGAGCTGGCATTGCCAGCGATTGCGGCAGTGCTGACAACGGGATTTCAGTGGGTGACGCGAGACTTTGCCGCGCCATAGGCTTGCTGGTTTTCCCGCTTGCCCACGGCAACCACCAGCACTACCAGTCGCTCATCGACAACCTGATACACCAACCGATAACCCGAGCTGCGCAGCTTGATCTTGTAGCAGTCCGGCATCCCGGAAAGCTTGTCCGCCTCCACCCTCGGCCCCGCCAGCCTGGATTTCAACTTTTTGGCCAGTTGCAAGCGGGTCGCTGCATCCAGCCTGTCGAATTCCTTCCTTGCTTTCAGATTGAATTCCAGTACGTACTCAGGTGCCGCTTCCTTCGGCTTCTGCGATGAGCTCATCGATGTCTACCTTGACGGTGGGCTCGCCACGCCGTTGGCGTACCAGCTCCGCCAGTTGGGCATCGTCGATCAGATCCATCATCGCTTCGTAGCGGTCGGGCGGGACTGCATAGAAGGCTGGTGCATTTCTGTTGAGAATGACCACGGTTTCGCCTTTGCCTTCGCGCAGGGTGCCCATGGGATCTTTTTTAAGGTCGGTGACCGATGCGGCAACATTGGCCAGAACCGCGAATGTCATTGCCATGGCAACACTTCCTGTGGAGTTCTGCTGTCAGGGGAGGGCGCCGGGATCGGTAGTCCCGGTCCGGATCGAAGTCAGTGAAACAGGATGGGGATACTAATACTTTAAAAGGTGTCTTTAAAGGTGCTTTTAAAGCGGCTTTTCTTGAGGGGCTGCAAAAAAAATCCCGCCAACCGGCGGGATTTTTCGTCACAGCCTGGGCGTTATTGCACGCTGCTCACACTACGCGGTGCCACCGGCTGGTTGTCGTTGGAAATGGTCACTTCCACCCGACGGTTCTGCGCGCGCCCGGAGTTGCTGGTGTTGTCCGCTACCGGGTACTCCTTGCCATAGCCCTGGGCGACGATGCGGGTCGGGTCGACGCCGGCACGTACCAGCGCCATGCGCACCGAGTTGGCGCGACGCTCCGACAGGCTCTGGTTGTAGTTGGCGCTGCCGACGCTGTCGGTGTAGCCCTCGACGATCACCTTGCGGTCAGGGTTTTCCTGGAGGAACTGCGCCAGCTTGGTGATGTTCGGGTAGGCGCTGCCCTTGAGCTCGGCCTTGTTGAAGTCGAACAGCACGTCACCGAAGGTCACCAGGGTGCCGCGGTCGGTCTGCTTGGCGTTGAGGCTCTCCTGGAGCTTCTTGATCTGCGCGTCGCGAGCGTCCAGGCGGGCCTGGGCACGTTGTGCGGCGGCGTTTTTCAGGTCGGCTTCGGCGGTGCGCAGGGCGATGGTCTGCTTGGCCACCTCGACGCGCTGGTTGGTCAGGTAGGCCAGTTGGTCGACCTTCTTGCTGTCTTCCTTGTCCATGTAGGCCTTGTCGGCCTTGTTCAGCCAGTCCTGGGCGTCCTTGGTTTCAAGAGCAGCAACCTTGCTCGACTGCGGATCGCTCTGCAGCGCCGAGAAGTTGGTGCGGGCCGATTCCAGGTTGGGGTTCGGCTGGTGGGCGCAGGCGACCAGGCCCATGCTCACGGCCAGAAGGGCGGGAATCATCACGTGGTTACGCATAGTGTTCGTCCTTTATCGATTTCGAATGCACGAAGCGCTGCTGCGCTTATGGCTGCGGCTGCATCGGGTCGGCGGCACGCATGCCTTCCTCGCGTACGTCCTGAACGCCCTGGCGGGCATCCTGCACGGCCTTCTGCGCCTTCATGGCCTGGGCCTTGCGCTCGGCGACGCGGGCGTCCCACTCGGCCTGTTCGGCGAGCAGCTTGGCTTCGTCATACTTCTTGTCGTGCATGGCGATTTCGGCTTGCTTGAACTTGTCCTGCGCGGCCTTCATCTCGACGGCGGCGTACTCGGTACCGCCGGCGCTCACCGCGGAGTTAACCGCCGACTGGGTCACGGCGTACTGCTCGGTGGGTGGCTTGCCAGCGCAACCGGCCAGGACCAGGCTGCTGCCCAGGGCCAGCGCGGCCAGCTTGATCCCGCGCAGTTGGAACGGGGATTTTTCGATGCGGGTCTTCATGGTGGTCAACTCCATTGGATCACTCCTGATGAACATCCGTAACAGTCCATCGACACACCTCTCCGGGTAGAGGCCGGGAGGGATTTTTGCCGTAGTGGCTAATGGCTGGGAGTCGAGCGTTTTTTCAAAAGTTCAGAAAAAGTACCGCTTGATGGGCGATTTTTTCTGACTGATTGGTCAGTGGGTTTGCGCGGGAACTTTTGCGGGGGAGGCGGGGTATCCACCGATCTTTCGGCCGGCGGTGCCCTCTGTGGGAGCTGGCTTGCCAGCGATAGGCATAGGTATCTACACATCTCTACCTAGGTGCAGCCGCCGAGTCTGAAATGTTTTTCAGCTTTTGCTTTTCCTGGCATCGATCTTCCAGACGACACCGATTCGGCCCGTCAGGAGGCCGAGTGGAGGTGCCGCGGAGCCGGGATGGCGGGCAGGAGCCCGCCAAGCGCCGTCAGGCCAGGGATGGCCCGTCGGCGCGTGCCCGGTGGAGCGGTGCCGGAAGGAGGGAACCCGGAGCGAAGCGTAGGGCCGGATGTCGGGCTGGGGCGTTTTTGGTTACTTTTGCCGCCCAGCAAAAGTGACCCGCCGTAAGGGCGGAAAGGTGAATTGACGTCGCTGCCTTAATGGATATGTTCCCGGTTTCCGGGCCTACCTTTCGGACGTTGTTTGGTTCTGGTGTCGGGGGCTTATCCATTCACGATGGTGACGGGAAGTTACCTTTCCGCTTTTACAGCGGGTCACTTTTGACGGCGCAAAAGTAACCAAAACGCCTTCCGTCCTACATACGGCCCTGCGCTGCGCTCCGGGTTCCTTCCTTCCGCATACGCTCCGTGGGGGGCGCGCCGACGGGCCGTCCATGGCCCGACGGCGCTTGCGGGCCATCCATGGCCCTTACCCCCACTCCGCGCATGCTCCACTCAGCCTTCTGAAGGCCGGGGCAGATCAAGATCAAAAGCAGAGCAAGAGCCAAAGCAAGAGCCAAGCAAGAGCGGTGTGTTACAGACCGGGTCCATCATTGGTAAAGATGTGTAGATACCCATGCTCATCGCTGGCAAGCCAGCTCCCACAAGGGGCTATGTGTCAGGGTTACTAGTGAGTGGAACCATCCTTGCCGCTGCTCAAGGCATGCAGATGCCGTCGTGACAGTGCGAGGAAGCGCGGCGTAGGCCCGACATCCTCGTACAGCGGATCGCCTTCCTCATCGGTGGCGATCACCTGCTTGCCCTGGATGTAAGGGAAGCTCGCCTCCAGCTCCTCCAGGGCCGCGCCAAGCAGTTCGCCGAGCAGTTCTTCAGGGGTGCGCTTGGGATACATCTCCGCCAGCGCCGCCAGGCGCGCGGAGGCTTCGACATCCAGGTGCAGGATATGACCGGTGGGGCTCAGACGCCCCTTGGCGTTCTGCTCCCAGTGCTGCGCAAGTTCGCGAATCTTCATGATGCCCTCCGTAAAACCATTGGGACTGGTTACAGCGTAGCCAGTTCGCCCGCGCCTGCGCCTTGAAAGCACGAGCGGTAGTGGGGCACTCTGCAAGGCAGGCAGTTTTTCCAGGGTATGGAGAAGGTTGATGACCGATATCGATGTGCGCTTGCGGGAAGATGTTCATCTGTTGGGCGAGCTGTTGGGCGATACCGTGCGCGAGCAGCATGGCGAGGCGTTTTTGCAGAAGATCGAAGCGATCCGCCACAGTGCCAAGGCCGATCGCAGCGGCGGAGAAGAGCAGCTCAGCTCGACCCTCGCCGACCTCGCCGACGATGAATTGCTGCCGGTGGCCCGGGCCTTCAACCAGTTCCTCAACCTGGCCAACATCGCCGAGCAATACCAGTTGATCCGCCGTCGCGATGGCGACCAGCCGGAGCCCTTCGAGGCCCGGGTGTTGCCCGAGCTGCTGGCGCGTCTCAAGGCCGCCAGCCACAGTGACGACGCCCTGGCCCGCCAACTGGGCAAGCTGAACATCGAGCTGGTGCTCACCGCCCACCCCACCGAAGTGGCACGACGCACCCTGATCCAGAAGTACGACGCCATTGCCGCGCAACTGGCGGCTCAGGACCACCGCGACCTGACCCCGGCCGAGCGCGAGCAGGTGCGCCAGCGCCTGCAACGGCTGATCGCCGAAGCCTGGCACACCGAGGAAATCCGCCGCACCCGGCCGACCCCGGTGGACGAGGCCAAGTGGGGCTTCGCGGTGATCGAGCATTCCCTCTGGCAGGCCATCCCCAGCCATATGCGCAAGGCCGACAAGGCCCTGCACGACGCCACTGGTCTGCACCTGCCGCTGGAGGCGGCGCCGATTCGCTTCGCCTCGTGGATGGGCGGCGACCGCGATGGCAACCCCAATGTCACCGCGGCGGTCACCCGCGAAGTGCTGCTGCTGGCGCGCTGGATGGCCGCCGACCTGTTCCTGCGCGATGTGCATTCCCTGGCTGCCGAACTGTCGATGCAGCAGGCCAGCCCGGCATTGCGGGCCAAGGTCGGGGAGTGCGCCGAGCCCTATCGCGCCTTGCTCAAGCCGCTGCGCGAACGCCTGCGGGAAACCCGTGCCTGGGCCCAGTCGGCCCTGACCAGTGCGCAGGTGCCCGGCCCGCTGGTGTTGCAGGACAACCGTGAACTCTTCGAACCCCTGCACCTGTGCTTCGAGTCCCTCCACGAATGCGGCATGGGCGTGATCGCCGATGGCCCGCTACTGGACTGCCTGCGGCGTGCGGTGACATTCGGTCTGTTCCTGGTGCGTCTCGATGTGCGCCAGGACTCCAGCCGTCATGCTGCCGCCCTCAGTGAAATCACCGAATACCTGGGCCTGGGCAGCTACGCCGAGTGGAACGAAGAGGCGCGGATCGACTTCCTCCAGCGCGAGCTGGCCAGCCGCCGGCCATTGTTGCCGCCGCACTACAAGCCGCAGGCGGAAACCGCCGAAGTCCTCGCCACCTGTCGCGAAATCGCGGCGGCGCCGGCGGCGTCCCTGGGCTCCTATGTCATTTCCATGGCTGGCGCCGCGTCCGACGTGCTGGCGGTGCAACTGCTGCTGAAGGAAGCCGGCCTGCAACGGCCGATGCGCGTGGTGCCGCTGTTCGAAACCCTGGCCGACCTGGACAACGCCGGTCCGGTGATGCAGCGCCTGCTCGCGCTGCCGGGTTATCGCGCCGGGCTGCACGGCCCGCAGGAGGTGATGATCGGCTATTCCGATTCGGCCAAGGACGCCGGCACCACCGCCGCTGCCTGGGCGCAGTACCGCGCTCAGGAAACCCTGGTGAAGATCTGCCGCGAGCAGGAGGTCGAACTGCTGCTGTTCCACGGTCGCGGTGGCACCGTTGGCCGTGGTGGCGCGCCAGCTCACGCGGCGATCCTCTCCCAGCCACCGGGATCGGTGGCCGGGCGGTTCCGCGCCACCGAACAGGGCGAGATGATCCGCTTCAAGTTCGGCCTGCCGGACATCGCCGAGCAGAACCTCAACCTGTATCTGGCCGCCGTGCTGGAAGCCACCTTGCTGCCACCGCCGCCGCCCCTGCCGACCTGGCGCGAAGTGATGGATCAACTGGCTGCGGACGGAGTGAAGACCTATCGCGGCGTTGTGCGAGAAAACCCCGATTTCGTCGAGTACTTCCGCCAGTCCACCCCGGAACAGGAACTCGGTCGTCTGCCGCTGGGCAGTCGTCCGGCCAAGCGCCGCGCCGGGGGTATCGAAAGCCTGCGCGCCATCCCGTGGATCTTCGGCTGGACCCAGACCCGTCTGATGCTGCCGGCCTGGCTCGGCTGGGAGGCGGCGCTGAACAATGCCCTGGCCCGTGGTCAGGGGCCGCTGCTGGCGCAGATGCGCGAGGAATGGCCGTTCTTCCGTACCCGCATCGACATGCTGGAGATGGTCCTGGCCAAGGCCGACGCGGAAATCGCCCGCTCCTACGACGAACGTCTGGTGCAACCGCAACTGCGACCTTTGGGTGAACATCTGCGCGACCTATTGTCGCAGGCGTGTCAGGTAGTGCTGGGCCTGACCGGGCAGCCGGTGCTACTGGCGCACAGCCCCGAGACCCTGGAGTTCATCCGCCTGCGCAACACCTACCTGGACCCGCTGCACCTGCTCCAGGCCGAGCTACTGGCCCGCTCCAGGGAGCGCGAAGCCGCTCTGGACAGCCCCTTGGAGCAAGCCCTGCTGGTGACCGTGGCAGGTATTGCCGCCGGTTTGCGCAACACGGGTTGAGTGTCGGATGAGTGCCTGCGGGATGTAAGAATGCATCCCGCAGTTTGTACGAAATAGTCTTGTGAAGGGGCGGTTGCGCTGGGCGCAACCTGTATACAGCGTGGCGTCCTGTCGCAGGTTTTTCCGACTTTCGACCGCTTGTATGGTCCCCATGCGCTGTGTATCTTGGGCAGCCTTTTGACCGATTTATGGTCATCGCCCGATTTCCTGCGATTCGCCAATCTCGCGAATCCATTGATTTGCTTATAAAAAATGAGGAGCACAAGATGCGCGTAATTCTGCTGGGAGCTCCCGGGGCCGGTAAAGGTACTCAGGCAAAGTTCATCACCGAAAAATTCGGTATTCCGCAGATCTCCACCGGCGACATGTTGCGTGCCGCGGTCAAGGCCGGCACTCCGCTGGGCCTGGAAGCCAAGGCCGTGATGGATGCCGGCAAGCTGGTCTCCGACGACCTGATCATCAACCTGGTCAAGGACCGTATCGCCCAGCCCGACTGCGCCAACGGTTTCCTGTTCGACGGTTTCCCGCGCACCATCCCTCAAGCTGAAGCCATGGTCGCTGCCGGCGTTTCCCTGGATGCCGTAGTCGAAATCGCTGTCGACGACGAAGAGATCGTCCAGCGTATCGCCGGTCGCCGCGTCCACCTGGATTCCGGCCGTGTCTACCACGTGGTCTACAACCCGCCGAAGGTTGAAGGCAAGGATGACGTCACCGGCGAGGACCTGATCCAGCGCCCTGACGACAACGAAGAAACCGTGCGTGGCCGCCTGAAGGTCTACCACGAGCAGACCAAGCCGCTGGTGGACTTCTACCAGAAGCTCGAAGCCGCCGATGGCAAGCCGAAGGTCAGCCATATTCCTGGCGTCGGTTCGGTCGAAGCCATTACCGCCAAGGTGCTGGCAGCCCTGAGCTGATCCCTTTCGTTGTGTCGCCAACGGCCCGCTTGCGGGCCGTTGTCGTTTATACTGCCGCTCTTTTTTCTCTCGCCTGGAACCCCCGATGACCACCTTGCTGGCCCTGGATACCGCCACTGAAGCCTGCTCCGTTGCCTTGCTGCACGATGGCAAGATCACGAGCCACTACGAGGTGATCCCGCGCCTGCACGCACAGAAGCTGTTGCCGATGATCCAGACGCTGCTGGCCGATGCCGGTATCGCCTTGTCGGCGGTGGATGCGATCGCTTTTGGCCGCGGTCCGGGGGCATTTACCGGCGTGCGTATCGCCATCGGCGTGGTCCAGGGCCTGGCCTTCGCCCTGGAGCGTCCGGTACTGCCGATTTCCAACCTGGCGGTCCTGGCCCAGCGCGCCTTGCGCGAGCACGGTGCCAACCAGGTCGCGACGGCCATCGATGCGCGAATGGACGAAGTCTATTGGGGCTGCTATCACCAAGTAGAAGGGGAGATGCAATTGCAGGGGGCCGAAGCCGTGTTGCCGCCCGAGCAGGTTGCACTTCCCGAGGGCGCCAGCGGTTCGTGGTTCGGTGCTGGCACAGGCTGGAGCTACGCAGAGCGGCTGGCGGTCAAGGTCGATGGTCAGGACCAGGCGATGCTGCCCCATGCCCTGGACCTGCTGACCCTGGCCAGGTTCGCCTGGGATCGCGGCGAAAGCGTACCGGCCGAGCAGGCCCAGCCGGTGTACCTGCGCGACAAGGTGGCCACACCCAAAAAGGGGTGACGACCTCCGGTCGGTTATCGCCAATCGCCGTAAACCAAATTGTGTATATGTGGTCCAGTTATCAGTAGCGCATTTGCCAAGGAACTCAGGTGCCGCTAAATTGCCATCATAGCCCCCGAGTTTGATTGCCATGCGTATCGACGGCTTTTCTTCATCGAGTTACCCGCTCAAGCGCCCTCAGCGCAAAGGGCCGGTGCGCGTGGAAGAGTCGGAAGACGACATCGTCGGCGAAGTCGAGGCGCAACCCGCCAGCAACACCGGCAATGCCCAACGCGCTACGCCCAACCTGCCGGCCCGCCCGCAGGACATGATCTTCCCCCGCGCACGTGACCGGCGCACCGCTGGCGCCCTGGCCAGCTACCTGACCACCGCCGGTTTCGTCGATTGGGAGATGGAAGTGCTGGGGCTGGATCTGTACATTTGAGCCAATGAGCTCAGCATCCCTACCTTATTTCCTCGGTTGTCCCTCCTGGAGCGAAAACGCCTGGCGCGACTACCTGTATCCCGCCGACGCGAAGAGCACCGATTTCCTCGGGCTGTACTGCCAGGTGTTCAATGCCGTCGAGGGCAATACCACCTTCTATGCCCGTCCGGCGCCGGCCACCATCGAGCGCTGGGCCCAGGTCATGCCCGGGCATTTCCGCTTTACCGCCAAGTTTCCCGGCGATATCAGCCATAGCGGTGACCTGCGTGCGCAACTGGATGCGGCGCGGACCTTCGTGCAATTGCTCAAGCCGCTGGGCGAGCGGGTCTCGCCGTACTGGCTGCAACTGCCGGCGATGTTCGGCCCGGCGCGCCTGGGCGAACTGATGCATTTCATCGACGAGCTTGCCGTGCCGGTGGCCGTTGAGGTGCGCAACGACGCCTTCTTCTCCAAAGGCGAGGAGGAGCGCCAGCTCAATCGCCTGCTGCACGAGCGCGGTATCGAGCGCATCTGCCTCGATCCGCGGGCGCTGTTCAGTTGCACCTCCCGCGAGCCAAGCGTGCTGCATGCCCAGTCGAAGAAGCCGCGGGTGCCACCGCGTCCGACGGCGTTCAGCCAGCAGCCCCAGGTGCGCTTCATCGGGCACCCTGAGCTGGAGGCCAACGAGCCCTTTCTGCAGCAGTGGCTGGACAAGGTCGCCGCCTGGATCGAGGAAGGCCGCAGCCCCTACGTTTTCCTGCATACCGCCGACAACCGCCTGGCGGCGGCTCTGGCCCAGCGTTTCCATCGCGGCCTGATGGAGCGCTTGCCGGGGCTGGCGCCTTTGCATGAACCCGACCGGGGCCCGGAGGTCGAACAACTCGGCCTGCTGTGATTTCCTGTCGTCTGCCTGGGAGTTCCACCATGGATGTGCAAACCCTGCGTGCCGAAGCCTTCAGAGCGCTGCACGAGCGCCCCGGAACCTTCGTCATTCCCAACCCCTGGGATGCCGGTTCGGCCAAGCTGCTCGCCAGCCTTGGCTTCGAGGCCCTGGCCACCAGCAGCGCCGGCCTGGCCTTCGCCCTGGGGCGACCCGATGCCGAGGGTGCGGTCAGCCGCGACGAAACCCTGGCCAATGCCCAGTCCATCGTCGATGCCACGGCCTTGCCGGTGGCGGCCGATCTGGAGAACGGCTTCAGCGACGAACCGTCGGAGTGCGCCGAAACCATCCTGCAAGCGGCCAAACTCGGATTGGTGGGGGGCTCCATCGAGGATGCAACGGGCCGCGAGGACGAGCCGATCTACAACTTCCACCGTGCCGTGGAGCGGGTCGAGGCCGCCGTCGCCGCTGCCCGCAGCCTGGACTTCCCCTTCATGCTCTGTGCCCGCGCGGAAAACCTGCTGCACGGGCGCAATGACCTCGACGACACCATCGCCCGCCTGCAAGCTTTCGCCGAGGCTGGCGCCGATGTGCTCTATGCCCCCGGCTTGCGTACCGCGCAGGACATCGAGCGGGTGGTCAAGGCGGTGGCACCCAAACCGGTCAATGTGCTGATGGGGCTGGCGGGCGTCGATCTGAGCTTCGACGACCTCAAGGCGCTCGGTGTGAAGCGCATCAGTGTCGGCTCCTCATTGGCCAGGGTCGCCTACGGCGCGTTTTTCGACGCGGCGACGCGGATTCGCGGAGAAGGGCGCTTCGATTACGGCGACAAGGCCATGACCTTCGCCCAGCTCAACGATCTGTTCAGGCGCTAGGTGTTGAGGCGTTACGGCGGGTTGCTGCTTCTGGCGGTGCTGGCCGGCGTGGCGCTGTTCGGCTGGCGGCAGGGTTGGCGATTGCCGGATCAATGGAATCCATGGGCGCCGCTGGATGTGCGTGAATCCCCCAATTTCCTCACTTCGTGGAAGCTCGGCCGCCTGCGGGATGATCCGCAGTTATGTGCCGAGGTTCTCGCCACCTCCGGCTTGCGTGTTACCCGGCAGGCAGACACCACCAGCGGCAACTGTCCGTTGACCAACGTAGTCCGTGTCCAGGGCGCAGAGGTGAAGCTGAGCAGCAGCTTTCTGGCCACCTGCCCGGTAGCGGTGGCCTTTGCCCTGTTCGAGCGTCATGGCCTGCAACCGGCAGCGCAGCGGGTCTTCGGGCAGCCGGTGGCGCAGGTGGATCATCTCGGTAGCTACGCCTGCCGCAATGTCTACAACCGCGCCGAAGGCCGGCTCAGTCAGCACGCCACGGCCAATGCCCTGGATATTGCCGGCTTTCGCCTGAAGGACGGTCGGCGCATCGAATTGCAAAAGGACTGGAGCGGGGACGGACCCAAGGCGCGCTTCCTGCGCGAGGTTCGCGACGGAGCCTGCGAGAGTTTCAACACGGTGCTGGGGCCTGACTACAACGCTGCCCACCACAACCACTTCCATCTGGATATGGGGCGTTGGCAGGTCTGCCGTTAGGCGGCGATCCGCACGTTGTTCAGCACTACAGGGCGTGCCCACTGTATATCGAAGTCCAGATCGTGCTGCTGCTTGGCCAGGGTGGCTTCGTCGAAGGGTTCTGCCGCCGGATCCAGCAGCTTGCGTTCCAGTTCGGCGATCGGCAGGTGCAGCGGACGGGACGCTGGCGCCGGGCCCGGCTCGGGATGCGGATGGCCCTGGCTCATGACCACCGGGCGCACCCAGTTGTTGCTGATGTCCAGCTGGCGCTGCTGTTCGATCAGTTCGGCGGCGCTGAAGGGCGGGGCGGGTTTGTCCAGCAGGTCCAGCTCGAATTCGGCGATCGGCAGGAACAAGGGTTCTGGCGGGGCGACTTCGGTATCGGTGACGTTGCACAGGCGCTGGCTTTGGATCTGCGCCAGGGTCTGGCTGCCGGTGATCGGCTCGCCGGTTTGCACATCCACTTCTTCAACCGGCAGCGGCTCGCGCACCACGCCTTCTTCCTGCTGCGCGGCCAGGGCGCGAGCGAAGAAGTCCGACCACAGGTGGCTGACGCCGCCCAGGGCCTGGGTGTTGTGGCGGCTGTAGTCACCGACGGGTGACAGGTAGCCTGAGGGAAGTTGAAGAATCTCTGACATGGTTGTCGAAGAGCTCTGGCAAAATGGCGCGTACTTTGTGTATCGGCCGCGGGCGCCGATCTTTAACTTTTTTTCGAGCAGGAAGGTGAGTGTGGAGCAGCAGGTCGAAGGCGGGATCCGGGTCGAGGCACTGAGCGCCGAATATCAGGCCCAGGCCGAGCACTGGGCGGCGCGTCTGGGCCTGCCGCTGGATGACGCCGACGCCGGGTTTGCCGTGCAGATCGGCGTGGACGGGCTGCAGATCCAGCAGCTTGGCCCGCAGGCTCCCGGCCCGGTGCGGGTGGATTTCCTCGAAGGCGGTGCGGCCCATCGGCGTTTGTACGGCGGTGGCGCCGGACAGATGATCGCCAAGGCGGTGGGGATTGCCCAGGGCGTCCGTCCGCATGTGCTGGATGCCACGGCCGGGCTCGGCAAGGATGCCTTTGTGCTCGCCACCCTGGGTTGCCGGATGCAGTTGATCGAACGCCAGCCGCTGGTGGCGGCGCTGCTGGAGGATGGGCTGGCCCGTGCTGCGGGGGATGACGAGGTCGGGCCGATCGTGGCGCGGATGGAGCTGTTGCACGGCAATTCCATCGAGCGCATGCGTGGCTGGCAGGGCGAACCGCCGCAGGTGATCTACCTCGATCCGATGTTCCCGCACCGCGACAAGAGCGCCCTGGTGAAGAAGGAAATGCGCGTGTTCCGCCCGCTGGTGGGCGATGACCTGGATGCCCCGGCCCTGCTGGAAGCCGCGCTGGCCCTGGCGACCCACCGGGTGGTGGTCAAGCGCCCGCGCAAGGCGCCGATCATCGACGGGCCGAAGCCGAGTCACAGCCTGGAAGGCAAGTCCAGTCGCTATGACATCTATCCGAAGAAGGCGCTCAAGCCCTGATCCGATCTGACCGGCACTACAAGAACCTGTGGGAGCTGGCTTGCCAGCGATGAGGCCGGCACTGACAAAGATGTTGTCAGAGAGGGCCTCATCGCTGGCAAGCCAGCTCCCACAGGGGTTTTGTGGTGTCTGGGCTAGACCCGATAGGCCCGCAGGAACAACTCCACCACTTCCCGCACATGCGCCTCGGCCGCTTCCGCCTCCAGCGGCCCGGCGCAGCCCAGCAGCAGCCTGAAGTTGGCCCCGCCCTTGAGCAGGCAGAAGAAGTGCTCCGCCGCCGAAGACGGATTTGCAATCCGCAGCATGCCGCGCTGGTCGGCCAGCCTCAGCAATGCCTCGGTTTCACGCAGGACCCGGTCCGGTCCCGCCTCGAAGAACATCTGCCCCAACTGCGGATCCTGCGGTCCCTGGGCAATGATCAGGCGGTGCAGCTTCACCGAATGGTCGCTGTTGATCAGCACCTGGAAGCCGCGGCCGATATTCAGCAGCACCTGCTCCAGCGGCACGCCCTCGGGCAGCTCGAAGATCAGCCCCGGCAACTGGGTCTGGCAGGTGGCGATGATCGCTTCCTTGAACAGGTTTTCCTTGTCGTTGAAGTGGCTGTAGACCGTCAGTTTCGACACACCTGCCGCTGTCGCGACCGCATCCATGCTGGTGCTGGCATAGCCATTGGTGAGAAACAGCTCCTTGGCGGCTTCGAGAATGGCCTGGCGCTTGGCCAGATCCTTGGGCCGTCCTGGGCCGTTGGATGCGATGGGATCTTGATACATGGGGCACGTTTGCAGGCTTTGAAGCGCTAGATAGTACAACGCCCAGGCGGTGCGGTCAGGTTGGTCTGCCGAGCTGCCGGGCTTATTGCCATCAGCCCGGCCATGTGGAACGGGGCGAGTTGCGATTGCCCCCCTGTCTCGCCTGGGGCGCTATCCCTCCTTGGCGCGATACTCGGTGGTGGTCATTCCCGCATAGCCCCAGTTATCCGTGTCCACTTCCTCTATCACGATATGGGTCAGGTCCGGGCGCTTGCCGAGAACCCGCTCCAGGGTCTCGGTGAACTCCCGGATGACCTGGGCTTTCTGTTCCCGGGTCACTCCGTCGCGGGTGATGCGAAGGCTTACGAAAGGCATGTCGTGCGCTCCTGTGTGATGGATTTTCCGCTTACCACTTGCCCGTGCTCATGCCGCCATCCACCGGCAGGACCACGCCGGTGGTGAAGTCGGCATTTGCCAGGTACAGCACGGCGTCGGCGATGTCCGCGATACGCCCGATGCGCCCGCTTGGCTGCAACCCGGCGAGGAAACCGTGGATCGCCGGGTCGTGCATAGGCGTCTCGATGATCCCGGGGGCCACCGCGTTGACCTGGATATTGTGTGGCGCCAGTTCCAGGGCCAGGGCACGGGTCATCTGGTTCAGACCGCCCTTGATCAGCACAGGCAGGGCCGCCGGTACCGCCTGGTTGGCCTGCAACGCCACGGCAGCGGTGATGTTGACGATGTGGCCCCGCTGGCGACCGATCATGTGCCGGGCCGCGACCTGCGAAGCGTAGACCACCCCCTTGAGGTTGGTTTCCAGCAGGTTGTCCAGCTCCGCTGGGGTGTAGTCGGTGAAGGGCTTGGGCAGGAAGAACCCGGCATTGTTGACTAGCACATCTACCGCGCCGAAGGTCTCGATCGCCGCCTGGAACAGCTGTTCGGCGGTCTCCGGCCGGGCGATGTCGCCAGCAACGCCGATGTAGTCGGCCGGATTGCCCAGGGCTTGTTTGCTTTCCCGCAACCGCTCTTCGCTGCGGGCATTGCCAACGACGTTGTAGCCGCGCGCCAGGAAGGCCTGGGCCAGGCCCAGGCCGATACCGCTGGAAGTACCAGTGATCACGACTGTTTGCTTGCTCATGGTGTTTCTCCGCAAAGGTTTCGAAGGGGTGATCAGCGCGCTGTTGGCAGCCACTATATTTTTGCGGAGAAAAGCGATAAACAGGCCTTTGGGCACTTCAGTTGATACATGGTGTAATCAATGCCGAAACGACAATTCGACGATGTGCTGCTAGGCAGCATCGAGCTGTTCTGCCTGGCGGCAGAAGAGGGCAGCTTTACTGCGGCGGCGTTGTCTGCGGGAGTGACGCCGGCGGCGGTGAGCCGTTCGGTGGCGCGCCTGGAAGAGCGTCTCGGTGTACGCCTGTTCATCCGCACCACCCGCAGCATCCGCCTGACCGAGGGCGGCCGTAGCTACTACGAGCAGAGCCGGCAGGCCCTGACTCAGCTGGTCGATGCCGAGCGCGAGGTCATGGGGCAGCAGGTTGAGCCTGCCGGCACGCTGCGCATCAGCCTGCCGACCACCTACGGCCATCACCGTATCCTGCCGCTTTTGGCGGAATTTCGCGGGCGTTATCCGAAGGTCAGCGTCGATATCAACCTGAACAACCGCAACATCGACTTCGTGGGTGGGGGCTATGACGCGGCCATTCGCGTGCGGGCGCAGCCGGACTCGACGCTGATCGCGCGGCTGCTGGAGGATGCCCCGCTGGTGGTGATCGCCACCCCCGATTACCTGGCGCGGGTGGGCGAACCGCTTGCGTTGGCCGATCTGGAGCGGCATGAGTGCATCCAGTTCGAATTGCCCAGCAGCGGGCGACGGATATCCTGGCTGTTCAATGAAAACGGCGAGTTGCGGGAGATTCTCGCCAGTGGCAGCTATGTGTGCTCCGAAGACGTGCTCGGTGGCGTGACCCTGGCCAAGAGCGGGGTGGGGTTGTTCCAGACCTATCGTTTCATTGTCGAGCAGGAACTGGCCGACGGCACGTTGGTGGAGGTGCTGAAAGACTTCGGCGGGTGCTCGCGGCCGTTCAGTCTGCTGTACCCTCACGGGCGGCATGTGCCGCTCCGGCTGCGGGCATTCATCGATTTCCTGATGGAGAAAAAGGGCGCCTGGGAGCGCCCTTGATTCCCCGAACCGTGCGCGCACGGGAGGCGTCAGGTCAGTGGGGCCTGGCTTCACCCAGCTTGCTGACCAATGCCTTGCCCAGTTCATGATCGGAAAACGGGTTCTGCCCAGTGATCAGTTCCCGATCCACCACCACGTTCGGATTCCACGCTGGTGCATAGCTCATGTTTCCGCCAGCGCCCTCCATCGCCCTGGCCGGATAGAACAGGATGCGGTCGCCCTTCAGCGAGCTTTCGAACACCTGCTCTTCGGCGTTGGCGAAGATGGTCATGCGGTAGCCCTGGTAGATCCAGTTCTTGGCCGCCGGCTTCTCGCCCCGCGCCAGCGCTGCCTGGTAGGCCGCTGGATCGGCTTGGGCCGAAAGCAGGGAAATCGGGCCATGGCAGATCGCTGCGGTCGGCTTGCCGGACTGGTGGAAGTGTCGCAGCAGGGCGCCGACCTCCGGGTTGTTGGCGAGGTCGATCAGCGGTGCGTGACCCCCGGGGATCAGCAAGCCGGCGTAGTGATCCAGGTCACCGGCCAGCACTTCCTTGAGCGACAGGGTGTCGTCGATTCCGGGCAGGCTCGCCACCAGTTGCTGGATGCGCTTCATCTCCGTGGCGTCGCCAGCGAAGTACTGCGGGTCCACCGAGCGTTCGTCGACGCTGGGTGCATTGCCCTTTGGCGTCACCAGCACCAGCTTGTAGCCGGCCTTGAGCAGGTGGTCGGCCGGTACTCCAAATTCATTGAGGTAGTAACCGGTGGGGTATTGCTTGCCATCTTGCAGCGGCAGCCGGTTTTCGCTGGATAGCAGTACCAGCACTTCGCCCTTGGGCGCGGCGATGGCGGAAGCGCAAAGCAGGGCACCGGTGACAGCCATGGCCAGTCGAGTGATCTTGGTCATGAAAACTTCCTGAAATCAGTTGAGCGGAGCGAGGTCCGGCGGACGGGTGAGACGAACCTCGGTGGGCGAGGCCAGCCAGGCTACGGAGGCCTGATGTCCATGAGAGGTCTCCCGAAGGTCGAACGCCATCTTCCGACAGTTACTATGATTCAGTAATTCGAAAGCTTTTATCGCAGCCTTCCAAAAAATGAATATCGCCAAGAAAGATCTAAACCTGCTGCTGGTCTTCCATGTGCTTTACCAGGAGCGCAATGCCTCTGTCGCCGCCGAGCGCATGTCCCTCAGCCAGCCAGCGTTGAGCCACAAGTTGAACAAGCTGCGCCATCAGTTTGGCGACCCGCTGTTCGTCCGCGCACCCCGTGGGCTGACGCCGACACCCCGAGCCCATGAACTGGCGCCGCGAGTCCGGCAACTGGTGGAGGACCTGGAGGCCTTTTACGACCTCTGCGACGGCCAGGACTTCCTCGCCCGCGTCGAGCGCCTGCACCTCTACAGCACCGATTACATGGAGCAGATCCTTCTGCCGCGGCTGTTGCCAGTGCTGCGCAGGGAGGCGCCGAACCTGGTGCTGATCACCCACAACACCCGCGGCGTGCTGCCCCGGGAGGAACTGGAAAAGGGTACCTGCGACCTGGCCATTGCCGGTTTCTACACCGACCTGCCGGAGACCTTTCATCAGCAGCGACTGCTCGGCGAGGGCTTCGTCGTGCTTGCCTCCCGTGGCAATCCTCGCTTGGCCAATGGGTTGGACCTGCAGGCCTTCATCGACTGCGAACACCTGATCACCACGCTGACCGGTGATCTCGATGGACTGGTGGACCGGGCGTTGAAGGCGCGGGGGTTGGAACGTCGGGTGGTGGCGGGGCTTTCCAGCTTCATCGCCCCTACCCGTCTGGTGCAGGGGACCGATCTGCTGCTGACCTGTCTGCGCTCGCTGGCGGAAGAGGCGGTTGCAAGGGATCCGGACCTGCGTCTGTACCCGCTGCCACTGGAACTGCCGCAGGTGGACGTGATGCAGATCTGGCATGCGCGGACTCATGGTGACCGGTTGCGGCGGTGGTTTCGGCAGCAGGTGTTCGAGTCGTTGCAGGGATAGTCCGCCAAACGAGACACCCTGCCGCAGCAGGGTGTAAGGTCAGATGCGCCATGTGGCAGCCTTGTAGACTTCGTCATCGCGTCGAGCACCGATACAGAGGATCAGCACGATCTCGACGCCGTCGATCCGGTAGACAATCCGAACATCTCCAGTGCGGATTCGACGATAGCCGGCAAGCGCTCCGTTCAGCGGCTTGCCGGTCTTGTCGGGTTCCCCTTCGGCGATGCGCTCGCGGACCACCTTCAGGACTCTTCTTGCCTCGGCCGTTCCCAACTGCTTGAGGTCCTGCTCGACTTCAGGGTGAAAGCGTACGTTCCATCGCATCGGTGCCTGCCTACTTGAAGCGAGCCTCCATGTCCTCGAGGCTCACTGTCTTTTCTTCGTCCAATGTGGAAAGCCGGTCAATGGCCTTGCGCTCGGCGCGCAGGTCATCGAGTTCATCATGGAGTGCCTGGAAGGCCGCGACGCCCATCAACACAGCGGCTGGCTCGTTGTCCTTGAAAATCACCAGATGGGGGACTTTCCCGCTGGTAACTTCCTTCAATTTCGCACTGAAGCCGCGAACCATCGCGGTAGCAGACACCGCCTGCTCGGCACGATCAAGAAGTGCGCTCATGGTTTTTGCCTCAATTTGTTTGGTTGGGCTGTCACCGTAGGTGGTGACGCATGTCGTGAAGTATATGCAATGTAATGCGTAAAAAAATACGCATATGTAGTGCTCACCTTCTCAGTGATAGGCTGTGGCAAAGTGCCTGTCGCCATCTTTCGCAGCGCAACACCCTGATTTAATATACCCGCCAGTATAAATATTCGAAGCACCCCTCTTCGCGAAAGGTCATTACCCATGTTGCGCCATGCCTTGCCCCTCGCTCTGCCCGTCGTTCTGGTCGCGCTATTGTCCGCTTGCGGACAGGAAGCCGCGGCACCCACCGTCATCCGCCCCGCCATGGTGGTGCAGCCGCAGCCGGCTTCGGCGGCGGTGGACAGCTACCCCGGCGAGGTGCGCGCGCGCTTCGAGCCGGAGCTGGCGTTCCGCATCGGAGGCAAGGTGAGCAAGCGCCTGGTGGAGGAGGGCCAGCGGGTCAAGGCCGAGCAGCCATTGGCCGAACTGGACCCGCAGGACGTGCGTCTGCAACTGGAAGCGACCCGCGCCCAGGTCGCCGCCGCCGAGGCCAACCTGAACCTGGTGCAGGCCGAGCGCGATCGCTACAAGAAACTGCTGGACCGGCAGATGGTCAGCCATTCCCAGTACGACAATGCGGAAAACCTCTATCGCGCAGGTCTGGCCCGGGTCAAGCAGATGCGCGCCGAACTCGATGTGGCCGGCAACCAGGCCGCGTACTCGGTGTTGCGTGCGTCCCAGGATGGCGTGGTGTCCAAGCGCCAGGTCGAGGTCGGCCAGGTGGTGGCTGCCGGGCAGACGGTGTTCACCCTCGCCGCTGATGGCGAGCGCGAGGTGCTGATCAGCCTGCCGGAGCAGAATTTCGGCCGCTTTGCCGTGGGCCAGCCGGTGACGGTTGAGCTCTGGTCGCAACCCGGCCAGCGTTTCGACGGGCGCATCCGTGAGCTGTCGCCAGCCGCTGATCCGCGTTCGCGCACCTTCGCCGCACGTATCGCCTTCAATACCGGGAAGATCCCCGCCGAACTGGGCCAGAGCGCCCGGGTGTTCATCCAGCATGCCGAGCAGATTCCCCTGGCCGTGCCACTGTCGGCCCTGAGCGCGGAAAACGGCCAGACCTACGTCTGGCGTGTCGACGCCAACAACACCCTGCAGCGCGTCCCGGTGCGCGTCGGTGCCTACGGTCAGGACACGGTGCCGGTGCTCGAAGGCCTCAGCGCCAGCGACTGGGTGGTCGCCGCTGGCGGCCATGTGCTGCACGAAGGACAACAGGTACGGCCGGTGGACCGGTCCAATCGCACGGTGAATCTGGCGGCCAAGGAGTAAGTCCCGATGGGTTTCAACCTTTCCGCCTGGGCCCTGCGCAACCGGCAGATCGTGCTGTTCCTGATGCTTCTGCTGGCCTTGGTCGGGGCACTGTCCTACACCAAGCTCGGCCAGAGCGAAGATCCACCCTTCACCTTCAAGGCCATGGTCATCCGCACCTTGTGGCCCGGTGCCAGTGCCGAGGAGGTCTCGCGCCAGGTCACCGAGCGCATCGAAAAGAAGCTGATGGAGACCGGCGAGTACGAAAAGATCGTGTCGTTCTCGCGGCCCGGTGAGTCCCAGGTCACCTTCATGGCCCGGGATTCCATGCATTCGGCGGACATTCCCGAGCTGTGGTACCAGATCCGCAAGAAGGTCGCGGACATCCGCCACACCCTGCCGCCGGGTATCCAGGGGCCGTTCTTCAACGACGAGTTCGGCACCACCTTCGGCAATATCTATGCGCTGACCGGCGAGGGCTTCGACTACGCCGTGCTCAAGGACTACGCCGACCGCGTGCAGATCCAGCTGCAACGGGTGAAGGACGTGGGCAAGGTCGAGCTGCTCGGCCTGCAGGACGAGAAGATCTGGATCGAGCTGTCCAATACCAAGCTGTCCACCCTCGGCCTGCCGCTGGCCGCCGTGCAGCAGGCGCTTGAAGAGCAGAACGCGGTGAGTACCGCCGGCTTCTTCGAAACGCCGAGCGAGCGCCTGCAACTGCGGGTGACCGGGCGCTTCGACAGCGTCGAGCAGATCGAGCAGTTCCCGATTCGCGTGGGCGAGCGTACCTTCCGTATCGGCGATGTCGCCCAGGTGCATCGCGGCTTCAACGATCCGCCCGCACCGCGCATGCGCTTCATGGGCCAGGATGCGATCGGCCTGGCGGTGTCGATGAAGGCCGGCGGCGACATCCTGGTGCTGGGCAAGGCGCTGGAAGCCGAGTTCGCCCGTATCGCCAACAACCTGCCGGCGGGCATGGAGTTGCGCAAGGTCTCCGACCAGCCGGCGGCGGTGAAGACCGGTGTCGGCGAGTTCGTCCGGGTGCTGGTGGAGGCGCTGGCGATCGTGCTGCTGGTGAGTTTCTTCTCCCTCGGCATGCGCACCGGCCTGGTGGTCGCGCTGGCGATTCCGCTGGTGCTGGCGATGACCTTCGCCACCATGTATTACCTGGGCATCGGCCTGCACAAGATTTCCCTGGGGGCGCTGGTGCTTGCCCTGGGCCTGCTGGTGGACGACGCGATCATTGCCGTGGAGATGATGGCGATCAAGATGGAGCAGGGCTTCGACCGGCTCAAGGCGGCCAGCTATGCCTGGACCAGCACGGCGTTTCCGATGCTCACCGGTACCCTGATCACCGCGGCGGGCTTCCTGCCGATCGCCACCGCGCAGTCCGGCACCGGCGAATACACCCGCTCGATCTTCCAGGTGGTGACCATCGCCTTGCTCGCCTCGTGGGTCGCGGCGGTGGTGTTCGTACCGTACCTGGGCGAGCGCCTGCTGCCGGACCTGGCCAAGCTGCACGCGAAGAAGCACGGCACCACCAATGGCGAAACCGATCCCTACGGCACGCCGTTCTACCAGCGCGTGCGCCGGGTGGTGGGCTGGTGCGTGAGCCGGCGCAAGACGGTGATCGTGCTGACCGTGGCGCTGTTCGTCGGCAGCGTGATGAGCTTCCGTTTCGTCGAGCAGCAGTTCTTCCCGGCGTCCGGGCGACTGGAGTTGATGGTCGACCTGAAGCTGGCCGAAGGTGCGTCGCTGAGCAACACCGCCGAGCAGGTCAAGCGTCTGGAGGAACTGCTCAAGCAGCGTGATGGCATCGACAACTACGTGGCCTATGTCGGTACCGGTTCGCCGCGCTTCTACCTGCCGCTGGACCAGCAGTTGCCGGCCGCCAGCTTTGCCCAGTTCGTTGTCCTGGCCAAGACCATCGAGGACCGCGAGGCCCTGCGCACCTGGCTGATCGAGACCCTCAACGAGCAGTTCCCCGACCTGCGTTCCCGTGTGACGCGCCTGGAAAACGGCCCGCCCGTGGGTTATCCGGTGCAGTTCCGGGTGACCGGCGAGCATATCGAGGAAGTCCGCGCCCTGGCGCGCAAGGTGGCGGCCAAGGTGCGCGAGAATCCGCATGTGGCCAACGTCCATCTGGACTGGGAAGAGCCGAGCAAGGTGGTCTATCTGAACATCGACCAGGACCGCGCCCGCGCCCTCGGCGTCAGTACCGCTGCGCTGTCGCGCTTCCTGCAGAGTTCCCTGACCGGCAGCAGCGTCAGCCAGTATCGCGAGGACAACGAGTTGATCGAGATCCTCCTGCGCGGTACCCAGGAGGAGCGCACCGAACTGGCCCATCTGTCGAGCCTGTCGGTGCCCACCGACAATGGCCGCAGCGTTGCCCTGTCCCAGGTGGCTACCCTTGAGTACGGCTTCGAGGAAGGCATCATCTGGCACCGCAACCGCCTGCCGACCGTGACCGTGCGTGCCGATATCTACGGCAAGGACCAGCCGGCGACTCTGGTCAAGCAGATTCTGCCGACCCTCGATCCGGTCCGCGCGCAATTGCCGGACGGCTACCTGCTGGAGGTTGGCGGCACGGTAGAAGACTCGACCCGTGGGCAGAACTCGGTGAATGCCGGGGTGCCGCTGTTCATCGTGGTGGTGCTGACCCTGCTGATGCTGCAACTGCGCAGCTTCTCGCGGATGGCCATGGTCTTCCTTACCGCGCCCCTGGGACTGATCGGCGTGGTGCTGTTCCTGATGGTGTTCCGCCAGCCGTTCGGCTTCGTCGCCATGCTCGGCACTATTGCCTTGTCGGGGATGATCATGCGCAACTCGGTGATCCTGGTGGATCAGATCGAGCAGGACATCGCGGCGGGGTTGAGTCGCTGGCAGGCGATCGTCGAAGCGACGGTGCGGCGCTTCCGGCCGATCGTGCTGACCGCCCTGGCGGCGGTGCTGGCGATGATTCCGTTGTCGCGCAGTGTGTTCTTCGGGCCGATGGCGGTGGCGATCATGGGTGGGTTGATCGTAGCGACGGCGCTGACCTTGCTGTTCCTGCCGGCGTTGTATGCGGCGTGGTTCAGGGTCAAAAAGGAGGAGTGAAACCTGTATTGCCGGCTGACCGGTGACCCTGTGGGAGCTGGCTTGCCAGCGATAGGGCCTGACTTGGCAACATCTTTGTCATTGTCGGCCTCATCGCTGGCAAGCCAGCTCCCACAGGGTTTGTGTTCAGCCTCTATATCGAGTGCAAATCAAAGCGCCCCGAACACCTTCTTCGCCAGGCTGGTCGCCGCCGCCGCCGGGTTCTCGCGGATAGTGGCTTCCTGCTTGCCGATCATCTCGAACAGGCCATTGAGCGCCTGTTCGGTCACGTAACCTTCCAGGTTCGCGCTTTTCGCGTCGATTGCACCGAAGGTCGCGGCCTGACCAGCGAACTTGTTGTACTGCTGGGCCAAGCCGACCTTGTCGGTGGCGTTCTTGACGATCGGCAGGAATTTCTCGCGGATCTGCTCGCGGCTGGTCTTGCTCAGGTACTGGGTCGCCGAGTCGTTGCCGCCACTGAGAATGGCCTTGGCGTCATCCACGGTCATCTTCTTCACTGAATCCAGCAACAGCGCCTGGGCTTGCGGCACCGCAGCCTCGGCGGCCTTGTTCATGCTGGTTTCCAGCTCTTCGACCTGAGCGCCCATGCCGATCATCTTGAGCTTTTGTGCTGCCTTGCCGAGTTTGCCCGGCAGTTCGATGCGCACGTCCGGGTTGTTGCTGAAGCCGCCCGGCGTACCCAGTTGCTTGACGGCAATCTGCGCGCCCTGGCTGAGGGCGTCCTTCAGGCCGCCGGAGGCGTCTTTCTGCGACAGGTCGCTGAGCGACAGGGCCAGGGCACTGGCGGACAGCAGCAGGCCGGCGCACAGGCCGGTGAAGGTGAGGGTACGACGGAGCATGATGGTTTTCCTTGATCTGCAAGCGGGTGAACGGGGAAGTCAGCGCACCGGATCAACCTTGATCTTCAGCGGCTGCGGGTCGTTGCCGTCGAGCGTGACGCTGTGCTGCCGGGTGTTGATGAACAGCAGCTTGCCGTCCAGCTCGATCCGGGCACTGACGGCGTAGCGGTGTCCGGGTTTGACCTGGGCCGGATCGTAGCTCAGATGGAAGGGCAGTGGCACCTGGCCTTTAACCGGACCGCTCTGACGCGCCAGGGTAACGGCGGGGGCGTCGGCGAGGGAAATGTCCTGCAGGGCGACAGTCAGGGTCGCACTGGGGGGCAAGGCGCTGCGCTGCAGGTAGAACACTTCGCCATCGAGGCTGGCTTTGGAAGACAGGGCTTGGCTGGAGCAGGCTGCGAGCAGGGAGGCGCAGCACAGCATCAAGAGCTTTTTCATGGGATCTCCGTGAATGGGTGTCGGCAACGCGCCGACATTTCAGGACTGTAGCGGAATATTGAGTAGCCGATGTCCCGGCCTGCTGTAGGACTAATCATCAGTAGCAGGCCGGGAAGGCGTTCAGGCGGGTTGTTCGCTGCCGCTGTGTTCATCGCGGTGCAGGGCTACCTGGCGGATCGACAGGCGCACTTCGGCCGACAGCACGCGCTTGGCCGCGCCCTCGGCCAGTTCGCCGAGCTTGTCGTGGAAGCCCAGCTTGCCGGCCTCGTCCGGACGCAACACGCGTTGCTCCACCAGGGTCTGGATGAAGTGGCGGAACAGGCTCTTGTCGAAGAACTCCGGAGCGTTCAGGCCGTGCAGGATCGACAGCCGCTGGGCCATGACCACGCACAGGTCTTCCAGCTCTTCGGCGCTGAGGCTGTGCTGGCCGCTGTTGAGCAGCAGCGAAGTGGCCATGTAGAAGCGTTGCAGGGTCTGGGTGATGGCCCGGGCCAGCAGGGTGAGCAGGACGAACTGCCGCGAGCTTGGCGCAGGGCGCAGGTACACGTCGTTTTCGTGACGCAACAGGCCTTGCTCGACGAAGGCGGCCAGCCACTGGTCGACCACCGCATCCAGTTCGTCCGCTTCCCAGCGGATGAACAGCTCGGACTGCAGGTAGGGGTAAAGCGCACGCACGTATTGCAGGATCAGCTCGCGGCTCATGCGCGAGCTGCTCTGGAAGAAGCTCGCCAGCAGCGCCGGCAGGGCGAAGATGTGCAGGACGTTGTTGCGGTAGTAGGTCATCAGGACGGCGTTCTGCTCGTCCAGGTAGAGGATGCGGCCGAGGGCATCGCGTTGCTCGGCGAGCAGGTCCATGCCACGAACATGCTCGATCAGCGCCTGTCCGTCGCCCTCCGGCAGGGTGGTGTGAGGCGAGTAGGGCACCTGGCGCAGCAGGGCCAGGTAGAGGTCGAGGACGCGGGTCAGGGCGCGTTCGTCGAGGGCCAGGCGGCTGGTGGAGAGCAGCGCCAGGGCAACCAGGTTGACCGGGTTGATTGCCGCCGCTTCGTTGAGGTGGCGGGCGACTTTCTCACCCAGGCGCGAAGTGGCTTCGTTCAGCCAGGCCGGGCGGAACTGCGGCGCCAGTTGCTGTTCGCGCCAGCCGGGTTGCTGCTGGTCGAGGAACTGGTTGAGGCGGATCGGCTCGCCGAAGTTCACCGACACCTGGCCGAAGCGCTGCTTGAGCGCGCCGAGCACCTTGAAGATGTCGAAGATCGACTCTTTCTTCTTGCTCGCCCCGCGCAGTTCGCCGAGGTAGGTGCGACCTTCCAGCACCCGCTCGTAGCCGATGTACACCGGCACGAACACGATCGGCGTGCGCGACGAACGCAGGAAGCTGCGCAGGGTGATGGCCAGCATGCCGGTCTTGGGCTGCAGCATGCGCCCGGTGCGCGAGCGCCCGCCTTCGACGAAGTACTCCACCGGGAAGCCCTTGGTGAACAGGGTGTGCAGGTATTCGTTGAACACTGCGGTGTACAGCGGATTGCCCTTGAAGGTGCGGCGCATGAAGAAGGCCCCGCCCCGGCGCAGCAGGCCGCCGATCACCGGCATGTTGAGGTTGATACCGGCGGCGATGTGCGGCGGGGTCAGGCCGTTGCGGAACAGCAGGTAGGACAGCAGCAGGTAGTCGATATGGCTGCGGTGGCAAGGGACGTAGATCACCTCGTGGCCGGGGGCGATGCCCTGGACCTGCTCGATATGATTGACCTTGATGCCGTCGTAGATCTTGTTCCAGAACCAGCTCAGCACCACTTCGAGGAAGCGGATCGCCGTGTAGGTGTAGTCCGAGGCGATTTCGTTGCCGTACTTCAGGGCCGTTGCTTCGGCCTTGGCCAGCGGGATTTTCTCCCGTTCGGCCTCGTCGGCGATCGCCTGGCGCACCAGCGGGTCGTGGACCAGGCCCTTGACCAGATTGCGCCGGTGAGAAATGTCCGGGCCGATCACCGCCGACTTCAGGTTGCGGAAATGCACCCGCAGCAGGCGCTGGGCCATGCGCACGGTGCGCTCGTGGCCCTTGTTGTGGTCGACCAGTTCGCGCAGATGGATGGGGGCGGAGAACTGCACCCGGGTCTTGCGTCCGAGGATCAGGATGGTCAGCAGCCGACGCAGGCGCCCGGTGACCGCCCAACTGTCGGCGAACAGCAGTTTCCACGGGCTCGATTCGCTGGCCGGCGACTGGCCCCAGAACACGCTGACCGGAATGATCTGCGCATCCTGCTCGGGCTGCTGGCTGACCGCGCTGACCAGCCGGCCCAGGGTCGGTGGCGCGCCGCGCTTGTACTGGCGGCCGAGCCAGTCGGGCTCCGGGGTCAGGTAGAAGAACGCGGCAGGTTCCATCAGGTCGCCGACGGCCACGGGCAGCACCGGGCGCGGCAGCCCTGCTTTGGTGCATTCCTTGTCCAGTACCGCGAGGTCGGTCAGCGAGGGCGACTGGATGGCATAGAACACCGGACGGCTGCGGTCCAGGTTGAGGGTGAAGGAGGATTGGTTGATGGTCTCGGAGCGAACCCACAGGTACAACAGTCGGCGCAGTGCGCCAAAGATCAGGCGGCGCAGGGGGGAATGGATCATGTGGAGTGTGCTCTGGAAAGTGGAACGCTAGTGCAGATAGGCGGCAAGTGTGCCGTATCCGCGTAAGTTGAGCAAAAACCGGCCTGGTCATGAAAAATAATTTATGTCTGTCTTATACTCGGTCCGCTGTTTGCAGGAAGTTTCGGCAAGCGGCGTACGCAGGGGTTCCATGCCCCCGCTGACAAGGCGAGTCCAAAATAAAAATCCGGAGTGTTACTGATGTCGTCTCGTGAGACTGGAAGTGTGAAGTGGTTCAATGACGCCAAGGGCTATGGCTTCATTCAACGTGAAGGCGGGGCGGACGTTTTCGTTCACTACCGTGCAATTCGTGGCGAGGGGCACCGTACCCTGCTCGAAGGGCAACAGGTCGAATACAGCCTCACCCAGGGCCAGAAAGGCCTGCAGGCCGAGGATGTAGTCGGACTGTAAGGATTCAGCCACAAGCTGCAAGCTGACCGCGCCAGGCTTGCAGCTTGCAGTCCCTCAACTGGTGCGCCAGGTGATCTCTTCTTCACCATCGGCACTGATGCGGATCCAGCGATCGGCATCTTCTTCGCCTTCTTCCTCGACCCAGCTACCCGGTGCGCAACGCACTTCGACGTTCAGCGCGGCGTGGGCGGCGCGGGCACAGGCGATGTCGTCTTCCCACGGCGTGTTGTCACTTTCCAGGTAAAGACTGTTCCATTTTCCTACGGCCTTGGGCAGCCAGGTAACAGGAATGTCACCGGCGGTGCATTTGAAGGTCTGGCCTTTCTGCTTCCACTCGCTGCACGGACCCAGTGCTTCGGTCAGCCAGGTGGTGATCTGCTTGTGGTCGACGTCGGCGTCCTTCAGGTAGATCTCGATATCGGGTTGGCGCATGGGGATTCTCCGCAAAGGCCTCAGTCAGGCAGGACAAAATAGTCGTAACGCATCGACACCGTGACCTCGAACGGCGCTGCCTGCTCGATCACTGCCGTGCGTCGTTCGGCGCTGGCACGCCAGCCGTGAGGCGTCATCGCCAGCAGGTTGGCGCGGTCGGCGGGGTTGGCCAGGCTCAGGCGGAATTCGAGGATTTCGCTGTGGGCATGGGACATGTCCGCCGGGACCAGGGCCAGGTGCTTGTCGTCGCTGTAGTCACGGACTTCGTCGTAGAGCTTCTGGCGCAGTTCCATCAGGTGGCCGCTGGTGGGGCCGACCCGCATCAGGCCGCCGCCGGGGCTCAGCAGGCGGCGTGCCTCCTGCCAGTCCAGCGGGCTGAACACGCTGGCGATGAACTGGCAACTGGCGTCGGCCAGCGGCACCCGGGCCATGCTCGCCACCAGCCAGGTCAGTTGCGGGCTGCGTTTGCAGGCGCGCTTCACTGCTTCGCGGGAGATGTCCAGGGCATAACCGTCGGCTGCCGGCAGCGCTTCGGCGAGTTGCGCGGTGTAGTAACCCTCGCCGCAACCGATATCCACCCAGCGCCCGGGATTGCGCTCGGCGGCCAGCTCGGCCAGGCGCCGGGCCACCGGGGCGTAATGACCGGCATTGAGGAAGTCGCGGCGGGCCTCGACCATGGCTTGGTTGTCGCCCGGGTCGCGGCTGTTCTTGTGCTGCACCGGCAACAGGTTCAGGTAGCCCTGGCGAGCCCGGTCGAAACGATGGCCGGCGGGGCAGCCGACACCGTTGTCGAGTTCGCGCAGGGGCTCCCGGCAGATAGGGCAGGTGAGCATCAGGCGAGCAACCGGGTCAGGGTCTGGTAGTAGATCTCGGTCAGCACGTCGAGGTCGCTGGCGAGGATGCGCTCGTTGACCTGGTGGATGGTGGCGTTGACCGGGCCCAGTTCGACCACCTGGGTACCGAGGGTGGCGATGAAGCGCCCGTCGGAGGTGCCGCCGCTGGTGGAAGCCTTGGTCTCGCGGCCGGTGACCGCCTTGATGCTGGCGGATACGGCGTCCAGCAGGTCGCCCGGTTCGGTGAGGAACGGCAGGCCGGACAGCGCCCATTCCACGTCCCAGTCCAGTTGGTGCTTGTCGAGGATCGCTGCGACGCGCTGTTGCAGGCCTTCGACGGTGGATTCGGTGGAGAAGCGGAAGTTGAACAGCGCGGTCAACTCGCCCGGGACCACGTTGGTGGCGCCGGTGCCGGAGTTCAGGTTGGAGATCTGGAAGCTGGTTGGCGGGAAGAACGCGTTGCCTTCGTCCCAGTGCTCGGCGGCCAGGTCTGCCAGGGCCGGGGCGGCCAGGTGGATCGGGTTCTTCGCCAGGTGCGGGTAGGCCACGTGGCCTTGCTTGCCGCGCACGGTGAGCTTGGCACCGAGGGAGCCGCGACGGCCGTTCTTGACCACGTCACCGACCAGGGTGGTGCTCGACGGCTCGCCGACGATGCACCAGTCCAGGCGCTCGCCACGCTCGCGCAGGCGTTCGACCACGGCCTTGGTGCCATGGTGGGCCGGGCCTTCTTCATCGCTGGTGATCAGGTAGGCGACCTTGCCGCGGTGGTTCGGGTAATCGGCGACGAAGCGCTCGGTGGCGACGATCATCGCGGCCAGGCTGCCTTTCATATCGGCGGCGCCGCGACCGCAGAGCATGCCGTCGGCATCGATCAGCGCCTCGAACGGATCGTTCTGCCAGGCCTGCACCGGGCCGGTGGGAACCACGTCGGTATGCCCGGCGAAGCACAGCACCGGACCGTCCTGGGTGCCGTGGGTGGCCCAGAAGTTATCGACGTCCTCGATGCGCATCGGCTCCAGGGTGAAACCCGCGTCGCCCAGGCGCTGCATCATCTGTTTCTGGCAATCGAAGTCGAGCGGGGTCACCGAGGGGCGGCGAATCAGGTCGCAGGCCAGTTCGAGGGTGGGCGAGAGTTCGGCGGGGGCCGTCATGAAGGACTCCGGGAGCAAGGCAGGGGGTACGATTTTGGGGCGTTATCTTATAGCAAATGTGTGGCGGGAGGACGGCGGATCGCTGCTGTTTGTCTGGGAGCACAAGGCTGGAGGGGAGTGCTGTGACTGATGGCCTCATCGCTGGCAAGCCAGCTCCCACAGGGTCCATGCAGTCCTTGTGGGAGCTGGCTTGCCAGCGATGAGGCCATCAGCCACACCATCGATCAGGGGTCAGGAGGCCTGTGCCGGCTCCACGGCTTCAGCCGGCTTGGGCAGCGACGACAGCATCGCCATCACCAGCGCCGCCACATACGGCAGCGACTGCACCAGCAGCATGGCCACCCAGAAGCGCATGTCGTTGCTCGGCAGGCCCTGGACCAGGTAGATCCCGGCCGCCGCGCCCCACAGCAGGAGCATGATGAACAGCTCTTCACGGGCCTCCGACAGGGCCACCAGCAAACCATGGCTGTCGGCATTCTTGGGCGTGCGGAAGAACGGGATGCTGCTGGTGAAGAAACCGTACAGCACCGCCTTGGCGATGGTGTGCGACAGCGCCAGGCCAGCCAGGGCGGCGGCGAAGGCGTCCTTCATGTTGACCCCGACCGCGCGGCGGTAGAGGAACACGATCTTGCCCACCTTGAACACGAACAGCGCCAGCGGCGGGATGGCGAAGATCAGCAGCGGCGGGTCGACCCGCTGCGGCACGATGATCATCGCCGCCGACCAGAGCAGCGCGCCGACGGTGAAGAAGATGTTCATGCCGTCGGCGATCCATGGCAGCCAGCCGGCCAGGAAGTGATAACGCTGGCCACGGGTCAGTTCGCTGTCCTTGCCGCGCAGCAGCGAGGCGGCATGGCGCTTGATGATCTGGATGGCGCCATAGGCCCAGCGGAAGCGCTGTTTCTTGAAGTCGATGAAGGTGTCCGGCATCAGCCCCTTGCCGTAGCTGTGGTGGGCATAGGCGGCGGAGTAACCCTTCTCGAACACGCGCAGGCCCAGCTCGGCGTCCTCGCAGATGCACCAGTCGGCCCAGCCCAGTTCTTCCAGCACCGAGCGCCGGGTCATGGTCATGGTGCCGTGCTGGATGATCGCGTCGCGGTCGTTGCGGGTGACCATGCCGATATGGAAGAAGCCCTTGTATTCCGAGTAGCAGAGCTTCTTGAAGGCGCTTTCGTTCTGGTCGCGGTAGTCCTGCGGCGACTGCACCACGGCGATCTTCGGATCGGCGAAGTGCGGAACCATGTGCTTGAGCCAGTTGCGGTCGACGCAGTAGTCCGAGTCGATCACTGCGATCACTTCGGCGTCCGGGGCGGTGTGCGGGATCAGGTAGTTCAGCGCACCACCCTTGAAACCGGCCAGGGGCGAGACGTGGAAGAACTTGAAGCGCTCGCCGAGCAGTTCGCAGTGGGCCTTGATCGGTTCCCACACCGCCGGGTCCTTGGTGTTGTTGTCGATGATCAGGACTTCGTAGTCCGGGTAATCCAGGGCGGCCAGGGCGTTGAGGGTCTGCTTGACCATCTCCGGCGGCTCGTTGTAGCACGGCACATGCACCGAGACCTTGGGCCGGTAGGCTTCGTCGGCGTGCACCGGGAGGAACTCGCGGCGGCGCTTGTTCCACACGGTTTCCGCCAGTTCGTGGGCCTCGGTCAGCAGGACGATGAACACCCCGAGCGCACCGAGGGCGAGGAGGAAGCCCACGGTCAGGCTGAACCAGGTGCTGTATTGCTGGCTGTAGTCGTAGCCGATCCACACCAGCACCGATCCGCAGAGGAAGGCGATGAAGGTCAGGAAGGTGCGGCCGCGCTGGCGCAGGGCCGAGCCGTCGATCAGCAGCAGGGTCAGCGAGAGCAGGGCGAGGACCACCGAACCCACCGCCAGCACCCGCCATTGCGGGATCGCCACCACCGGGCCTTCGAAGTTGAATTTCTGCTGGCGGGCGGCGTTGAACACGCCCCAGTAGGCGCCCACCGAGCCTTCGTCGCTGGCCTTCCACGGCTGGTCGTAGGCTTCGATGACAAAGTAGTTGTAGCCCTGGCGGTTGAGCTTGTTGACCAAGGTGCGCAGGTAGATCGCCTGGTCGGCCTGGGTCGCGTCGGCACCGCCGCGCATGCGCCCGTTGCTTGGCCAGCCGACCTCGGACAGCAGCAGCGGTTTGCGCGGGAACATGCGCTTGAGGTCACGGGCGCGGTCGAGGACGAACTGGCCGGCATCCTTCATCGGAATGAATTCCCAGTACGGCAGGATGTGCGCGGCGATCAGGTCGACGTGCTTGGCCAGTTGCGGGGTCTTTTCCCAGATATGCCATTGCTCGCTGGTGGTCACCGGCACCTTCACCGCCGCGCGGACCCGGTCCAGATAGACGATCAGCGCCTCGGGGGTGATTTCTTCGCGGAACAGCGCCTCGTTGCCGACCACCACGCGCACTACGCTGCGGGTGGTGTTGGCCAGTTCGATGGCTTTCTGGATTTCCCGTTCGTTGCGCTCCTGGTCCGGGCTGATCCAGATCCCCAGGGTCACCCGCAGGCCGAATTCCTCGGCCAGCCGCGGGATTTCCGCCTGGGTGCCTTCGACGGTGTAGGTACGGATGCTGTCGGTCAGCTTGCTCAGCTGTTCGAGGTCCGCGCGCATTTCCTCCTCGGTCGGGTATTGGCCCTTCTGCGGGCTTTCACCGAGGCGGAACGGCGAATAGGAGAAACCGGAGATCTGCTCCGGCCAGTTCGGCGCGGACACCGGGCGGTTGATCAGCGCCCAGAACCCGGTGAAAAGCGCGGCGATCGCCATGACGATCACCAGGTTGAGACCAAATTTACGCGATGACATAAGTAGTTCTGGTTCCGGAGAGTGGAACGGGCCAGCGCGGGAGGCGCGGATCCAGGGCGGCGTCTGGTCGGTTCTTGTGGGAATGTTGACCGGACCGCCATTGGATTTTCTTAAGAGGTCTAAGTTCTCAAGCCCGTCGGTGTCGTCCAAGACTTTTTGCAGCGTAGGACATTTCGTCGGACATTAAAGCAGCATTGCCCGCCTCCTGACCAATGCCGGGCCGTCCAAAGGCGCTGTCATTGCCATCGCAGGGGCCTATAATGCGCGCCGGTTTTTTGCGGGGTGCAGGACATGAGCAACGAAGATCCACGGTTTGCCGGCATCGCCCGGCTGTACGGCCTCGACGGCCTGCAACGCTTGCGCGACGCCCATGTGGCGGTGGTCGGTATCGGCGGCGTCGGCTCGTGGACGGCGGAAGCCCTGGCCCGCAGCGGGGTGGGCGAGATCTCGCTGTTCGACCTCGACGATGTCTGCGTCAGCAACACCAACCGCCAGGCCCATGCCCTGGAAGGCAACGTCGGCAAGGCCAAGGTCGAGGTGACGGCCGAACGCCTGCGCGCCATCAACCCGGCGTGCCGGGTGCATGCGGTGAGCGACTTCGTCACCCGCGAGACCATGGCCGAGTACATCACCGAGGACATCGATTGCGTGATCGACTGCATCGACAGCGTGATGTCCAAGGCCGCGCTGATCGCCTGGTGCAAGCGACGCAAGATCACCATCATCAGCACCGGCGGCGCCGGCGGGCAGATCGACCCGACGCAGATCCAGGTCGCCGACCTCAACCGTACCTACAACGACCCGCTGGCCTCGCGAGTGCGTTCGACCCTGCGCCGCGACTACAACTTCTCGCGCAACCAGAGCCGCAGCTACGGCGTGCCGGTGGTGTTTTCCACCGAGCAACTGCGCTATCCGCAGCCCGACGGCAGCGTGTGCCTGGACAAGAGCTTCGTAGGTGAGGGGACGCGGCTGGACTGCGCCGGCGGCTTTGGCGCGGTAATGATGGTGACCGCGACCTTCGGCATGGTCGCCGCGAGCAAGGCGGTGGACAAGCTGGTGGCCGGCGCCCGCCGGCCATCCGAGCGCAAGCCGGCTCAGCCTCCGGCGGCGAGCTGAGCCATGCGTTGCAGCACGGCGTTCAGGCCGTTGCTGCGTGAAGGCGAGAGCTGGCGGCCAAGGCCCAGCTGATTGAACCAGCCGGGCAGGTCGAGTTGCTGCAACTCGGCGCTGGACAGGCCTTCGACCCGCACCAGCAGCAGGGCCAGCAAGCCACGGATCAGGCGCGCATCACTGGCTGCGGCAAAGCGCCAGCGCCCGTCGTCCTGCCGGGCGACCAGCCAGACCTGGCTTTCGCAACCGTGGACGCGGTTGTCCTCACCCTTTTCTTCATCCGTCAGTGGCGCCAGGCGTTCGCCCCATTGCATCAGCAGGCGCGCGCGCTGTTCCCAGCCGGAGGCGGCGGCGAAAGTGTCGAGCGCCTCCTGGGCGCCGCTTGGCAGGCTCATCGCAACAGCTCCAGGGCCTGGTCGAGGGCGCTGAAGAAGTGCTGGAGATCGTCCGAGTCGTTGTACAGCGCCAGGGACACGCGGATCGCGCCGTCCAGGCCGAGGCTGTTGACCAGCGGCATGGCGCAGTGATGACCGGCGCGTACGGCGATGCCCTGTTCGGTCAGCAGGTGGGACAGGTCGGCGTTGTGCACGCCCTCCACCACGAAGCTGGCCAGGGCCGCTTGTGGCGCACCGAGGAGGCGGATGCCTTCGCGGTCGTTGAGGCCGCGCAGCAGGTGGCGGTGCAGGGCGGCTTCATGTTCGGTCACCGCGTTGGCGTCGAGGCTGGCCAGGTAATCGAGTGTCGCGCCCAGGCCGATCACGCTGGCGATTGGCGGGGTGCCGGCTTCGAAGCCCAGTGGTGCCGGGCGGAAGCTGGATTCCTGGTAGCCGGCCAGTTGCACCATCTCGCCGCCGAACTGCCAGTGCCGCAGCCGAGTCAGCGCTTCGTTGCGCCCGTAGAGCACGCCGAGGCCGTCCGGGCCGTACAGCTTGTGGCTGGAAAATACATAGAAGTCGCAGCCGAGGCGGCTGACGTCGTGGCGACCGTGGACGATGCCCTGGGCACCGTCGACCACGGTCACGGCGCCCTGGGCGCGAGCGTGATCGAGCAGCGGTTGCAGGGGTTGCCAGGTGCCGAGCACGTTGGACAACTGGCTGACCGCCAGCACCCGGGTACGCGGGCCGATCAGTTGCAGGGCCGCGTCCAGGTCAATCTGGCCGTTGTCCGCCAGCGGCAGGATCACCAGCTTGAGGCCGCGGCGCTTGGCCAGCTGTTGCCAGGGCAGCAGGTTGGCGTGGTGTTCGAGGGCGCTGACGGCGATCTCTTCGCCGGCTTCCAGGCGATGCTCAAGGCCATAGGCCAGCAGATTCAGCGCCGAGGTGGCGCCATGGGTGAAGACGATCTGCCCGTTGCTTCCGGCATTCAGCCAGGCGGCAGCCTTGTCGCGACTGGCTTCGAAAGCCTGGGTGGCGAGGGCGCCGGGCAGGTGCTGGGCGCGATGCACATTGGCTGCGCCATGCGCGTAGTAGTGGGTCAGGGCGTCGAGCAGGGCCTGGGGTTTTTGCGTGGTTGCCGCACTGTCCAGATAGGTCTGGTGCTGGCGTTGCAAGGTGGCGATGGCGGGAAAATCCGCGCGCCAGGGAGAGGGCTGGAACATGTTCGTAGGGCCTGGGTATCGGGTCTGGCGAATGGCCAGACCCGATCGTACCACTTAGTTGTGGGCGTGCAGCGCTTCGTTCAGCTCGATCGCCGACTTGTGGGTCTTGCACTCCACGGCACCGGTCACCGAGTTGCGGCGGAACAGCAGGTCGGTCTGGCCGGCCAGGTCGCGGGCCTTGACCACTTTCACCAGCTGGTTCTGCTCGTCGAGCAGTTGCACCTTGGTGCCGGCGGTGATGTACAGGCCGGCTTCGACGGTGTTGCGGTCGCCCAGCGGGATGCCGATACCGGCGTTGGCGCCGATCAGGCAGCCTTCGCCGACCTTGATGACGATGTTGCCGCCGCCGGACAGGGTGCCCATGGTCGAGCAGCCGCCGCCCAGGTCCGAACCCTTGCCGACGAAGACACCCGCGGATACGCGGCCTTCGATCATGCCCGGGCCTTCGGTGCCGGCGTTAAAGTTGACGAAGCCTTCGTGCATGATCGTGGTGCCTTCGCCGATGTAGGCACCCAGGCGTACGCGGGCGCTGTCGGCGATACGCACGCCGCTCGGCACGACGTAGTCGGTCATCTTCGGGAACTTGTCCACCGAGAACACTTCCAGCAGCTCGCCTTTCAGGCGCGCCTCCAGTTGCGCTTCGGCCAGTTCGCCGAGGTCGATGGCGCCCTGGCTGGTCCAGGCCACGTTCGGCAGCAGCGGGAAGATGCCGGCCAGGCTCAGGCCATGCGGCTTGACCAGGCGGTGCGAGAGCAGGTGCAGCTTCAGGTAGGCTTCCGGCGTCGAAGCCAGGGTGGCGTCTTCGGCGAGCAGGGTGGCGACCAGCGGCTTGCTGCTTTCGGCCAGGCGGGTCAGCAGGGCGGCCTGGACCGGGTCGATCGACTTGACCGCGTCGGCCAGTTGGCCGGCCTGGGCCGGGCTGAAGGCGATGGCCTGGTTGCCACCTTCATAGCCCAGCAGCGGGGCGACGGCGGCGACCAGCTCGGCTGGCGGGTTGAGCAGCGGCTGGGCGTAGAACACTTCCAGCCAGGCGCCTTGACGGTTTTGCGTGCCGACGCCGAAGGCCAGGCTGAACAGGGAGTTGGACATGCGGTTACCTCGTACTGAAATGGATTGAAAGCGGGCGGCTCACTGCAGGGCGGCTGCGTACAGGTCCGGTTTGAAACCCACCAGGGTCTTGCCGCCGAGGTCGAGGACCGGGCGCTTGATCATCGACGGTTGGGCGAGCATCAGTTCGACGGCCTTGGCCTGGTCGAGGTCGGCCTTCTGCGCGTCATCGAGCTTGCGGAAGGTGGTGCCGGCACGGTTGAGGATGGTTTCCCAGCCGTGCTCGTCGCACCAGCGGTTCAGGCTGTCGCGGTCGATGCCCTGGGTCTTGTAGTCGTGGAAGTCGTAGCCGATGGCTTTATCTTCGAGCCAGGTACGCGCTTTTTTCATCGTGTCACAGGCTTTGATGCCGTAGAGAATGTAAGCCATTGAACGTCCAGGGTCGCCAGGCGTGCCTGGGACGACCCCACAACTCCTCGAAAATTGGGGTGGCGGGATTATGCGGTATCAATCGGCACGGCGCCACGGCTGTGGCGCCGGCTTCTGACCGATGCGTTATCAGGCGTTGCCCAGCAGTTGCCGCGACTCGATGAAAATCACCCCGGCCTGCTCCAGTTCGGCCATGGCCTGTTCCAGCGAGCCGTTGCTGTCGATGGCCCGGCAGGCGTCCAGCACCACATAGGTGGTGAAACCCTCGCGACGCGCATCAAGGGCGGTCCAGGTCACGCAGAAGTCCAGGGCCAGGCCCACTACGTAGACGCTTGCGATGCCCTTTTCGCGTAGGGCACCGGCCAGCCCGGTGGTGGTCTTGCGGTCGGCCTCGAAGAACGCCGAGTAGCTATCCACCAGGGGATTACCGCCCTTGCGCACGATCAGTTGGGTGTGGGGAATGTCCACCTGCGGATGGAATTCGGCACCGTGGCTGCCCTGGATGCAGTGGTCCGGCCACATTACCTGGGGGCCGTAGGGCAATTCGATGACGTCGAAGGGTTTCTCGCCCGGATGGCTGGAGGCGAAGGAAATATGCCCGGCGGGGTGCCAGTCCTGGGACATGACCACGTTGCCGAAACCCTCGGCGATCCGGTTGACCAGCGGCACGATCGTATCCCCCTGGGGCACGGCCAGGGCGCCGCCGGGGGTGAAGTCGTTCTGGATATCGATCACCAGCAGGGCGCGATCGGGGCTATCGGTCTTTACTGCTTCGTTGCCAGGTACGGTGCTCATCGAAGGGCCTTCCTTGTATTCACGGTGGCGGAGTTATAACAGCGCTTCTTGAATAATCTTCTTGTGTAGCATGGTGTTACATATTGCCCGGCGACCTGCGACTTAGGTGCAGCGGTCTGCCGGGGGGACAGATCGTTACTATATGTATCCAATGACCGGCCTATGTCCATCCGTCCGGTCATGCTTTTGAATCGAACAGGGAAACACGCCGTATGCAATCAGCCTATACCGTCCTCATCCTGCTGATGCTGGTGAGTGTCTCCAAGCTGGTCGGGCGCATGATCCCGCTGCCCCTGCCGCTGGTGCAGATCGCCGCCGGGGCGCTGCTGGCCTGGCCGACCCTTGGTCTGCACGTGGCTCTCGATCCGGAGCTTTTCCTCTTTCTGTTCCTGCCGCCGCTGCTGTTTTCCGATGGCTGGCGCATGCCCAAGCGTGAGCTGTGGCGTTTGCGCGGGCCGATCCTGACCCTGGCCGTGGGGCTGGTGCTGTTCACCGTGGTCGGCGCCGGCTATTTCATCCACTGGATCATTCCGAGCATTCCGTTGCCCGTAGCCTTCGCCTTGGCTGCCGTGCTGTCGCCCACCGATGCGGTGGCGGTCTCGGCCATCACCCAGGACCGCCTGCCGACTCCGCTGATGCATATGCTCCAGGGCGAGGCGCTGATGAACGACGCCTCGGGCCTGGTGACCTTCAAGTTCGCCCTGGCTGCGGCGATCACCGGGGTGTTCTCCCTGACCGAGGCGAGCCTGACCTTCGTCCTCGTGGCCATCGGCGGCCTGGCCATCGGCGTCGCCCTGAGCTGGCTGGTGGGGCGTCTGCGCGCCTGGATGATCGCCCGCGGTTGGGACGATCCGGCTACCCATGTGGTGTTCATGCTGCTGTTGCCGTTCGCCGCCTACGTGCTGGCCGAGCGCCTGGGTGCCTCGGGCATTCTCTCGGCGGTGGCGGCGGGGATGATGCAGAGCTGGCTCGACCTGCTGCCGCGGCAGACCAGCACGCGCCTGCTCAACCGCAGCGTCTGGTCGCTGCTGGAGTTCGCCTTCAACGGCCTGATCTTCCTGCTGCTGGGCCTGCAACTGCCGGACATCATCAAGGCCGTCACCAGCCACGAAGCGTCGCTCTGGCCGACCCTGGCCTGGCGCTGCCTGGATGTGGTGGCGATCTTCGCCGTGCTGGTGATCCTGCGTTTCGTCTGGGTGCAGAGCATCTGGCGCCTGATCGGCCTGTTGCGGCGCTGGCGCGGCAAGTCGGAGCTGGTGTTGCTGCCGGACGCACGCTCCTGCTGGTTGCTGACCATCGGTGGGGTGCGCGGGGCGGTGACCCTGGCGGGTGTGATGTCGGTGCCGCTGCTGATCAGTGCCGGCAAGGGCTTTCCCGAGCGGGACCTGCTGATCTTCATCGCTGCCGGGGTAATCCTGCTGTCGCTGGTCTGCGCTTGCGTCGCCTTGCCGCTGTTGCTGCGCGGGGTGACGAAGAGCCCGGACGACACCTTGCAACAGGAGGCCGACGAAGCCTGGCGGCGCACTGCCGAGGCGGCGATTCATGCTCTGGAAGCGGAGGAAACCGCCGAGCCGGGTGCTGCGCCGGATGCCTCGCAGGCGGCGCTTTCCGCTGAACTCAAGGCGCGCCTGATGGCCGAGTACCGCCAGCAACTCGATGCCTACAACGACAGCGCCGAGGCCCGTGCCCTGGCCGAGCAGATGGACCAGCTCGAACGCCGCCTGCGTCTCCGTGCGCTGCGCGCCCAGCGCCTGGAGCTGTACCGCATGCATCGCCATCATGAAGTCGGCGACGACGTGGTGCGCAAGGTGCTGGGCGAGCTGGACATGAGCGAGGCCAACCTGGGGGCGGTGAAGTGAGACCGTCGCTGCTGCTGATGGCTTCATCGCTGGCAAGCCAGCTCCCACAGAGGGCGCGTCGAGCACCAATACCGTGACTGGCCCAAAACCCTGTGGGAGCGGCCGGGCGGCGATCCGATTGCCGACGATGAGGCCACCTGTCTCGACATTGATCTTGCTGATCTGTGTTGTTCTGGAGGGCCTCATCGCTGGCAATGCCAGCTCCCACAGGGTTCTGCGACAGCCACGAAATTCGTGTTCGACGCGGTCGTTGTGGGGCTGGCTTGCCAGTGATTGGAGGTATCAGCCTTCGATGAACGCCCGAATCCGCTTGGCCGCCTCGACGCACTCGGCCAGCGGTGCGACCAGCGCCATGCGCACACGGCCGGCACCCGGGTTGACGCCATCGACGTCACGGGACAGATACGAGCCTGGCACCACGGTCACATGCTGCTGCTCGAACAGGCCACGGCAGAACGCCGCATCATCGTTGCCCGGCACCTTGGCCCACAGGTAGAAGCCGCCGTCGGGCTTTTGCACGTCCAGCACCGGTGCAAGGATCTCCAGCACCGCGTCGAACTTCTCGCGGTACAGGTCGCGGTTGTCGCGCACATGGGCTTCGTCGTTCCACGCGGCGATGCTCGCCAGTTGGGTTTGCACCGGCATCGCGCAGCCGTGGTAGGTGCGGTACAGCAGGAAGGCCTTGAGGATCTCGGCATCGCCAGCGACGAAACCGGAACGCAGGCCCGGCAGGTTGGAGCGCTTGGACAGGCTGTGGAACACCACGCAGCGCTTGAAATCGCTGCGGCCCAGTTCGGCGCAGGCGCTGAGCAGGCCCGGTGGCGGGCTTTGTTCGTCGAAGTACAGCTCGCTGTAGCACTCGTCGGCGGCGATGACGAAGTCATGCTGGTCGGCAAGGGCGATGAGTTTCTTCAGGGTTTCCAGCGGCACCAGGGCGCCGGTGGGGTTGCCTGGCGAGCACAGGAAGAGGATCTGGCAGCGCTGCCAGACCTCCGCCGGCACCGCATCGAAGTCCGGGTTGAAGCCGTTGCTGTCGAGGCAGGCCAGGTAGTGCGGCTTGGCTCCGGCCAGCAGGGCCGCGCCTTCGTAGATCTGGTAGAAGGGGTTCGGGCTGATGATCAGGCCGTCATCGCTGCGCTCGACCACCGCCTGGGTGAAGGAGAACAGTGCCTCGCGAGTGCCGTTGACCGGCAGCACATGGCGTGCGGCATCCAGCCAGCCGGCCGGTACGCCGAAGCGCCGTTCGCACCAGTGGGCGATGGACTCGCGCAGGGCCGGCAAGCCGAGGGTGGTCGGGTAGACCGCCATCTGGTCGAGGTTGTCGGCCAGGGCCTTGGCCACGAAAGCGGGCGAGGTGTGCTTCGGCTCACCGATCGACAGGGCGATGGCGCGCTTGTCCGCCGCGGGGGTAACGCCGCCCAGCAGGGCGCGGAGTTTCTCGAACGGGTAGGGCTGAAGCTGGTTCAAAGCGGTGTTCATCGGCGCGAGGTCTCGTCAAGGCATTAAATGGTCAGGCGAAAGGATTCGGTTCCGCTGGCCTGGTCGACCCGCAACTGCTCGACGATGGCGTCCTGCAGGCGGCTGCACAGTTGCGGATCGGAAAGTGGCTGGTTGTCGGCGTCGGTGATGAAGAACACGTCTTCCACGCGCTCGCCGAGGGTGGCGATCTTGGCGTTCTGCAGCGACAGGTCGAAATCCAGGAAGATCTTGCCGATCCGCGCCAGCAGGCCGGGGCGGTCGGGGGCGATCAGTTCGAGGATGGTCACCGGGCGCTGGGCGTCGTTGAGGATGGTTACCTGCGGGGCGAAGTTGAAGTGTTTCAACTGTCGCGGTACCCGGCGGTGGATGATGTTCGGGTAGTCGTCCGGGTTGCGCAGGGCGTCGCTGAGTCCGTCACGGATCTGCTTGACCCGCTGCGGATTGTCGCCGATCGAGCCGCCGTCGTTGTCGAGCACGATGTAGGTGTCGAGGGTGAACTGGCTGCTCGATGTGATGATCCGCGCGTCATGGATGTTCAGGTTGAGCTGGTCCATGGCCGCCACGGTCACGGCGAAAAAGTCGTGCTGGTCGGGGGCATAGATGAAGATCTGCGTGCCGCCCTCGAATTCGCGCTGGGTGGTTTCCTTGATCAGCACCAGCGGGCCGCTGTCGGCCGGTTGCTGGAGGATCGCATCGGAGTGCCAGGCCACGTCGGCGGCGGTGTGACGGAGGAAATAGTCGTCGCCCAGTTGCGACCAGAGCTGCTCGACGTCGTCCTGGTCGTTGCCCTCGCGGACCAGGATGTCCAGTGCCGCGCTCTGGGTCTGGCGAATCTGTTCCTCGCGGTCCAGCGGGTTTTCCAGGCCGCGGCGCAGGGCGCGCTTGGTCTCGGTGTAGAGCTGGCGCAGCAGGCTGGCACGCCAGGAGTTCCACAGACTGGGGTTGGTGGCGTTGATGTCGGCCACGGTCAGCACGTAGAGATAGTCCAGGTACACCTGGTTGCCGACATGCTGGGCGAAGTCGTGGATCACCTGCGGGTCGGACAGGTCCTTGCGCTGCGCGGTGGTGGACATCACCAGGTGGTTCTGCACCAGCCAGACGATCAGGCGGCTGTCCCACGCCGGCAACTGGTGCCGTTCGCAGAAGATCTGCGCATCCACCGCACCCAGCTCCGAGTGGTCGCCCTGGCGACCCTTGCCGATGTCGTGGTAGAGCCCGGCCATGTAGATCAGTTCCGGCTTGGGCAGGCGGCCCATGAGCTTGCTGGCCAGCGGGAATTTCTCGGACACCGGCGTGTACTGCAGTTTGCGCAGGTGCTTGATCAGGTTCAGGGTGTGGGCGTCCACGGTGTAGATGTGGAACAGGTCGTGCTGCATCTGCCCGACGATCAGGCCGAACTCCGGCAGGTAGCGGCCGAGGATGCCGTAGCGGTTCATCCGCCGCAGGTTGCGGTGGATGCCGATCTCGCACTTGAACAGTTCGATGAACAGGCTGGTATTGCGGATGTCGTTGCGGAACTTGTCGTCGATCAGGTGGCGGTTTTCCCGCAGCAGGCGGATGGTATCCGCGCGTACGCCCTTGATTTCCGGGTGCTGGGCCATCAGCACGAAGATTTCCAGCATGGCGAACGGGGTGCGTTTGAACACGTTCGGGCGTACTGCCTCGATGTAGCCATCGTGCAACTGGAAGCGCGCGTTCAGCGGCTGGGTGCTGGAACTGGTGTCATCGGCGAGGATGACTTCCTCGAAGTGCTGGATGATCAGGTCGCTGAGCTCGGCGATGCTCATGACCACCCGGTAGTACTGCTGCATGAACTGTTCGATGGCGCGCTTGGGATTGTCATCGACGAAGCCGAGCAGGGCGGCGATGCTGCGCTGGTGGTCGAACAGCAGGCGGTCCTCGGCGCGTCCGGCGAGCATGTGCAGGGCGTAGCGCACTTTCCAGAGGAACTCCTGGGACGCCGCCAGCAGCTTGTTTTCGTCTTCCAGCAGGAAGCCTTCGCCAGCCAGGGCGTGCAGGTTCAGGGTGCCGTACTGGCGGCGGGCGACCCAGAGCACCGTCTGGATATCGCGCAGGCCACCGGGGGAGCCCTTGACGTTGGGTTCGAGGTTGTACTCGGTGTCGTTGTACTTGTGGTGGCGGGCCTTCTGCTCGGCGCGCTTGGCCAGGAAGAACTCCTTGCTCGGCCACATGTGCGCGGTGCTGGTGACGTCGAGCATGCGCTGGCGCAGACGCTCGGGGCCAGCGATGGTGCGGCTTTCCATCAGGTTGGTGATCACCGTCAGGTCGGCGCGGGCCTGTTCGGCGCATTCGTCCACCGAGCGAACGCTCTGGCCCACTTCCAGGCCGATATCCCACAGCAGTGTCAGGAAACGCTCGATCGGATCGCGGAAAATCTCGTGGTCGGCGCTGTCCAGCAGGATCAGCAGGTCGATGTCGGAGTGCGGGTGCAGTTCGCCGCGGCCGTAGCCACCCACCGCGACCAGGGCGATATCGGCTTCGTCGCTCCAGTCGAAGTGATTCCAGGCCTGTTGCAGGACATTGTCGACGAACCAGGCGCGATCCTCGATCAGGCGGCGGATGTCGCGGCCGTCGCGAAAACGCTGGTCAAGCACCTCGCCGGCGCGGCGTATGGCCTTCTTGAACGCCGCGATGGGGCTTGACTTGAGGGCCAGTTCCGCCTGGAACTGGCCACGATCGAACAGCTCGGGATCCACCTGGGGCATCGAATCGTCCTGTCTGGTCAGGCTGAGGTACGGGGAATGGTGTCGTCTTTGCGCAGGGTGAAGATTTCGTAGCCCGTGGCGGTCACCACCAGGGTGTGTTCCCACTGGGCGGACAGCTTGCGGTCCTTGGTGATGGCGGTCCAGCCGTCGCCGAGGACCTTGGTGTCGGCTTTGCCCTGGTTGATCATCGGCTCGATGGTGAAGGTCATGCCTTCCTTGAGTTCCATGCCGGTGCCGGCGCGGCCGTAGTGAAGGATCTGCGGCTCTTCATGGAACACCTTGCCGATGCCGTGGCCGCAGAATTCGCGGACCACCGAGAAACCGTTCTTTTCCGCGTGTTTCTGGATCACTTCGCCGATATCGCCCAGGCGGGTGCCGGGCTTGATGATCTCGATCGCCTTGTACAGGCATTCCTGGGTGACCTTGGACAGGCGCTCGGCCCAGACCGGCACGGTGCCGACGTGGAACATGCGGCTGGTGTCGCCGTGGTAGCCGTCCTTGATCACGGTGACGTCGATGTTCAGGGTATCGCCGGCCTTCAGTGGCTTTTCATTGGGAATGCCGTGGCATACCACATGGTTGATCGAGGTGCAGATCGACTTGGGGAAGCCCTTGTAGTTGAGGGGCGCGGGGATGGCCTGCTGGACGTTGACGATGTAGTCGTGGCAGATGCGGTCCAGTTCCTCGGTGGTCACGCCGGGCTTGACGTGTTCTTCGATCATTTCCAGGACTTCGGCGGCAAGGCGGCCGGCGATGCGCATCTTTTCGATGTCTTCGGCGGTTTTGATGGTGACGGTCATTGCAGGCTCTCTACGGCGCCATGGCGGCGCGGGCGAACAGGAAAGGCGCGATTCTAGCAGAGCGCGGCGTGCTTCAGGACCTCACACAGCGCGTGGTTGCCTTTATATGGATGATGGCATTCTGGCGTGATTGGGGGCCGGGCGCAAAAGGCCGGGGGTGATTGGCAATTCGGGTTTCGTTGGTCATTCGAGTGTGGTATAAAGTGCGCCGCTTTGCGGGGATGGCCCCCAAAGCTCAAACCCACACACGTATCGACACGGTGACCTGGGTGCCCCGATCCACTGGATCTGCGGGTTGGTCATTGGGATGCGTGGAGGCCCAACCCGACTTATCAAGGAACTATCATGTCCCAAGTCAACATGCGCGATATGCTGAAGGCCGGTGTGCACTTCGGCCACCAGACCCGTTACTGGAACCCGAAAATGGGCAAGTTCATTTTCGGCGCGCGCAACAAGATTCACATCATCAACCTGGAAAAAACCCTGCCAATGTTCAACGAAGCTCTGACCTTCGTAGAGCGTCTGGCTCAGGGCAAGAACAAGATCCTGTTCGTCGGCACCAAGCGTTCCGCTGGCAAGATCGTTGCTGAAGAAGCAGCACGTTGCGGCTCGCCGTACGTCGACCACCGCTGGTTGGGCGGCATGCTGACCAACTACAAGACCATCCGTGCTTCGATCAAGCGTCTGCGCGAGCTGGAAACCCAGGCTGAAGACGGTACCTTCGCCAAGCTGACCAAGAAAGAAGCCCTGATGCGCTCCCGTGATCTGGAAAAACTGGATCGCAGCCTGGGCGGTATCAAGGACATGGGCGGCCTGCCGGACGCACTGTTCGTGATCGACGTCGAGCACGAGCGCATTGCTATCACCGAAGCCAACAAGCTGGGCATCCCGGTCATCGGCGTTGTCGATACCAACAGCAGCCCAGAAGGCGTTGACTACGTTATCCCAGGTAACGACGACGCCATCCGCGCTATCCAGCTGTACATGGGTTCGATGGCTGACGCCGTCATCCGTGGTCGCAACAACGTTGCCGGCGGCACCGAAGTTTACGCTGAAGAAGCGCCAGCTGCCGAGTAAGTGACGCTCGCGTCGACTTGGCACGCAAAAAGGGGGCTTGGCCCCCTTTTTGCCACCTTGAAATCCTCCTGTCGCCTAGTGTCCGCATCATCGACGCGCCGCCTATGAGACAGGCTGTTGATTTCCAGAATTGAAGCCCCCGTGAACAGCGGGTGGAATGGTTGAAAACCTATCCAAGAGGATTTTGAAATGGCAGAAATTACTGCAGCGCTGGTAAAAGAACTGCGCGAGCGTACTGGCGAAGGCATGATGGATTGCAAGAAAGCCCTCACCAAGGCTGGCGGCGATATCGAGAAAGCCATTGACGACATGCGCGCTTCCGGCGCCATCAAGGCTGCCAAGAAGGCTGGCAACATTGCCGCCGAAGGCGCCATCGCCATCAAGGATGACGGCAAGTCCGCCACCCTGATCGAAGTCAACTCGCAGACCGACTTCCTGGCTCTGCAGGACGACTTCAAGGCATTCGTCGCTGCCAGCGTCGAAAAAGCCTTCAACGACAAACTGACCGACGTTGCTCCGCTGATCGCCGCTCAGGAAGAAGCTCGTCTGGCCCTGGTTGCCAAGACTGGCGAAAACGTCAACATCCGTCGTCTGGCGCGTGTTGAAGGTGACGTACTGGGTTCCTACCTGCACGGCAACAAGATCGGCGTCGTGGTCTCCCTGAAGGGCGGCACCGTCGAGCTGGCCAAGGACATCGCCATGCACGTGGCTGCCAGCAACCCTGAGTTCCTGCTGCCGTCGGAAGTTTCCGCCGAAGCGATCGAGCGCGAGAAGGGCGTCTTCCTGCAACTGAACGAAGACAAGATGAAAGGCAAGCCAGCTGAAATCGTCGAGAAGATGATCAGCGGCCGTATCACCAAGTTCCTGGCTGAAGCCAGCCTGGTCGAGCAAGCCTTCGTCAAGGACCCGGAAATCACCGTTGGTGCCCTGGCCAAGAAAGGCGGCGCTGAAATCGTTTCCTTCACCCGCTTTGCGGTAGGTGAGGGCATCGAGAAGCCAGTCGACAACTTCGCTGATGAAGTTGCCGCTCAAGTGGCTGCTGCCCAGAAGCAATAAGACGGATTTACCTCTGTCGCCCCAAAGAGGCTGCCCGCTCACGCGCGCAGCCTCTTTGTCAAAGCGCGAACGCTTTTTGTGTCAAAAGCCGAGATTCGTTTGCGCACTGGCACCCTGTGGGTGCCAAGCTACAGTTGGCGCAGGCTGAAAACAGCCCGCCCGGAATTTATACAAACGCCGCAGGAGAGATTCGCAATGGCTCAGCAGGTTAGTGGTCGTCAACCTCGCTATAAACGCATTTTGCTCAAACTTAGCGGCGAGGCCCTGATGGGCTCGGAAGACTTCGGGATCGACCCGAAGGTGCTGGATCGCATGGCCCTGGAAGTGGGCCAACTGGTCGGTATCGGTGTCCAGGTCGGCCTGGTGATCGGTGGCGGCAACCTGTTCCGTGGTGCGGCCCTGAGCGCGGCCGGCATGGACCGCGTCACCGGTGACCACATGGGTATGCTGGCGACCGTGATGAATGCCCTGGCCATGCGCGACGCCCTGGAACGCTCGAACATCCCCGCGATCGTCATGTCGGCCATTTCCATGGTTGGCGTTACCGATCACTATGACCGCCGCAAGGGTATCCGCCATCTCAACTCCGGCGACGTGGTGATTTTCTCCGCAGGTACCGGTAACCCGTTCTTCACTACCGACTCGGCCGCCTGCCTGCGCGCCATTGAAATCGATGCTGACGTTGTATTGAAGGCAACCAAGGTCGACGGCGTGTACACTGCCGATCCATTCAAGGATCCGCATGCCGAGAAATTCGATCGTCTGACGTACGACGAAGTGCTCGACCGCAAGCTCGGCGTGATGGACCTCACCGCAATCTGCCTGTGCCGTGACCACAAGATGCCGTTGCGGGTATTCAACATGAACAAGCCTGGCGCCTTGCTGAACATCGTAGTGGGCGGCGCTGAAGGAACTCTGATCGAGGAAGGCGAAGAATGATCAACGATATCAAGAAAGACGCTCAGGACCGCATGGGCAAGTCCATTGAGGCACTGGGCCGCAACCTGGCGGCGATCCGTACCGGTCGCGCCCACCCGAGCATCCTGGACAGCGTCAAGGTCCCGGCCTGGGGTAGCGAGATGCCGCTGAATCAGGTGGCCGCGGTCAGCGTCGAAGACGCCCGTACCCTGAAAATCGTTGCTCACGACAAAAACCTGAGCGCTGCGATCGAGAAGGCCATCCTGACTTCGGACCTGGGCCTGAACCCGAGCAGCGCCGGCACCACCATTCGCGTACCGATGCCGGCCCTGACCGAAGAGACCCGCAAGGGCTACACCAAGCAGGCTCGTGGCGTCGCCGAAGATGCCAAGGTTGCCGTGCGCAACGTGCGTCGTGATGCCCTGGCCGACCTGAAGAAGCTGGCCAAGGACAAGGAAATCAGCGAAGACGAAGAGCGTCGTGCCTCCGACGAGCTGCAAAAGCTCACCGACAAGTTCGTCGCTGAAGTCGACAAGGCTCTGGAAGCAAAAGAAAAGGACCTGATGGCCGTTTAAGGTCGGGGCTTTTTTAATGGAAAAGAGCAAGCAGGGTGTGCCGTCCTCGGTGCCGCGCCACGTGGCGATCATCATGGACGGAAATAATCGCTGGGCGAAGAAACGCCTGTTGCCCGGCGTCGCCGGGCACAAGGCTGGTGTGGATGCAGTACGGGCCGTTATCGAGGTCTGCGCGGAAGCCAAGGTCGAAGTGCTGACCCTGTTCGCCTTCTCCAGCGAAAACTGGCAGCGCCCGGCCGATGAGGTCGGGGCGTTGATGGAGCTGTTCTTCTCGGCCCTGCGCCGGGAAGCCAAGCGCCTCAACGAAAACAACATCAGCCTGCGCATCATCGGAGACCGCTCGCGGTTCCATCCGGAGCTGCAGGCCGCCATGCGCGAAGCCGAAGCGCTGACCGCTGGCAACAATCGCTTCATCCTGCAGATCGCCGCCAACTACGGCGGTCAGTGGGATATCGCCCAGGCCGCCCAGCGCCTGGCACGCGAGGTCCAGGCCGGTCATCTGCGGCCGGAGGACATCACTCCCGAGCTGTTGCAGACCTGCCTGGCCACTGGTGACCTGCCGTTGCCGGACCTGTGCATCCGCACCGGCGGCGAGCACCGCATCAGCAACTTCCTGTTGTGGCAGCTGGCCTACGCTGAGCTGTACTTCTCCGACCTCTTCTGGCCGGACTTCAAACACGAGGCCATGCGCAATGCGCTGGCCGATTTCGCTTCGCGCCAGCGCCGTTTCGGTAAAACCAGCGAGCAGGTCGAAGCTGGAGCCCGTGCTTAATGCTCAAACAACGCATCATTACCGCGCTGATCCTGTTGCCGATCGCCCTGGGGGGCTTCTTCCTGCTCGACGGCGGGGATTTTGCCCTGTTCATCGGCCTGGTGGTCACCCTTGGGGCCTGGGAGTGGGCCCGGCTCGCCGGCCTGATGGCCCAGGTGCTGCGCGTGGCATACGCCGCGGTTATCGCCGGATTGCTGATGCTGCTTCATCTGATGCCGGACCTCGCGCCCTGGGTGCTTGGAGCGTCGGTGTTGTGGTGGGGCCTGGCGACCTGGCTGGTGATGACCTATCCGCGCAGCAGCGAGCTGTGGGCCAGCGCCGCCTGTCGCCTGCTGATCGGTGCCCTGATCCTGTTGCCGGCCTGGCAGGGGCTGGTGCTGCTGAAGCACTGGGCCATGGGCAACTGGCTGATTCTCGCGGTCATGGTGCTGGTCTGGGGGGCGGACATCGGTGCGTACTTCTCCGGTCGAGCCTTCGGCAAGCGCAAGCTGGCTCCGCAGGTCAGTCCCGGGAAAAGCTGGGAAGGGGTCTACGGTGGCCTGGCGCTGAGCCTGGTCATTACCCTGGGCGTCGGCCTGGTGCGCGGCTGGAGTGTCGGCGAGCTGCTGCTTGGTGTGCTCGGGGCTGCCCTGATCGTCATGGGCTCGGTGGTGGGCGACCTGACCGAGAGCATGTTCAAGCGGCGCTCCGGGATCAAGGACAGCAGCAACCTGCTGCCGGGGCATGGTGGCATTCTTGATCGTATCGACAGCCTGACTGCGGCCATTCCCCTGTTTGCCGTGTTGCTCTGGGCTGCCGATTGGGGCGTGATGTGAGCCGCGTTCAACGTATTACCGTGCTCGGTGCCACCGGCTCCATCGGCCTGAGCACCCTGGATGTCATTGCTCGTCATCCTGATCGCTACGAAACCTTCGCCCTGAGTGGCTATTCGCGCCTGGACGAGCTGCTCGCGCTGTGCCTGAAGCATGCGCCGGTGTTCGCCGTGGTGCCGGACGAGGCGTCCGCCGCGACCTTGCGCGCCGGGCTCAATGCCGCCGGTTCTCGTACCGAGGTGCTGGTGGGTGAGCGGGGGCTGTGCGCCGTGGCTGCCGACCCGCAGGTCGATGCGGTGATGGCGGCGATCGTCGGTGCGGCGGGCCTGCGTCCGACCCTGGCGGCCGTGGAGGCGGGCAAGAAGGTCCTTCTGGCCAACAAGGAAGCGCTGGTGATGTCCGGTGCGTTGTTCATGGATGCCGTGCGGCGCAACAACGCGGTACTGCTGCCCATCGACAGCGAGCACAATGCCATCTTCCAGTGCCTGCCGGTCGACTATGCCCGTGGTCTGGACCAGGTTGGCGTTCGCCGTATCCTGCTGACCGCTTCCGGCGGACCGTTCCGCCAGACTCCATCCGTCGAGCTGGAGCGGGTGACCCCCGAGCAGGCTTGCGCCCATCCAAACTGGTCCATGGGTCGGAAGATCTCGGTCGACTCCGCGAGCATGATGAACAAAGGGCTCGAACTGATCGAGGCCTGCTGGCTGTTCGACGCACCACCGTCCCGGGTCGAGGTGGTGGTGCATCCGCAAAGTGTGATTCACTCCCTCGTCGATTACGTGGACGGATCTGTCCTGGCCCAGTTGGGCAACCCGGACATGCGTACGCCGATCGCCAATGCCCTGGCCTGGCCCGAGCGGATCGATTCTGGTGTACCGGCCCTTGACCTGTTCGCCATCGCCCGTCTCGACTTCGAAGCGCCGGATGAGCAGCGCTTCCCCTGCCTGCGCCTGGCCCGTGAAGCGGCCGAGGCTGGTAACAGTGCCCCGGCGGTGCTCAACGCGGCCAATGAAATCGCCGTGGAAGCCTTTCTTCGGCGGCGCATCCGCTTCCCGGAGATCGCGAGTATGATCGAGCAGGTACTCGAGCGGGAGCCGGTGGTTGCCGTGGACTCGCTCGATGCGGTATTCGCCGCTGACCAGCGTGCCCGGGAACTGGCGGGGGAATGGTTGTCCCGTCACGGGCGTTGAGGTGTCGAGGCCGGCCCGGCTGAACGTTATTCGGAGAAAGACATGAGCGCGTTCTACATGATCATCGGCACCCTGGTTGCCTTGGGTGTACTGGTTACCTTTCACGAATTCGGGCACTTCTGGGTGGCTCGTCGTTGCGGCGTCAAGGTCCTGCGCTTCTCCGTGGGCTTTGGTGCGCCGCTGGTACGCTGGCACGATCGCCATGGCACCGAGTTCGTGATCGCCTGGATCCCCCTGGGCGGCTACGTGAAGATGCTCGACGAGCGCGAGGGCAATGTGCCTCCAGCGTTGCTGGAGCAGTCCTTCATGCGCAAGACCGTTGGTCAGCGTATTGCAATCACCGCCGCGGGGCCGATTGCCAACTTCCTACTTGCCATTCTGTTCTTCTGGATCCTGGCCATGCTCGGCAGCCAGCAGGTGCGCCCGGTCATCGGCAATGTCGAGCCGGGTAGTCTGGCTGCGGTCGCGGGGTTGAGCGCGGGTCAGGAAATCGTTTCGATCGATGGCAAGCCGACCAGCGGTTGGGCTGCAGTCAATCTGCAACTGGTGCGCCGCCTTGGCGAGACCGGTCCGCTGCGGGTCGATGTGCGCAGCGAAGGTGCCAGCGTCGATAGCACGTACACCCTGAATCTCGACAAATGGCTGCAGGGCGCCGAGGAGCCGGATCCGATCAACTCCCTGGGCATTCGCCCCTGGCGTCCGCTGCTGGCGCCGGTGCTGGCGGAGCTGGATCCGAAAGGCCCGGCCCAGGCCGCGGGTCTCAAGCTCGGCGACCGTCTGCTGACTCTGGATGGCCAGGCGCTGAATGACTGGCAGCAGGTTGTCGATAACGTGCGCAGTCGCGCCGGTAGCCGGGTGGTCCTTGGTGTCGAGCGCGATGGCGCCCGTATCGAGCTGCCGGTGACCCTGGCCAGTCGTGGTGAGGGCAAGGCCGCCGCCGGCTATCTCGGCGCTGGTGTGGCGTCGGTGGAATGGCCGCCCCAGATGCTTCGCGAGGTCAGTTACGGACCGCTCGCAGCGGTGGGCGAGGGGCTTTCCCGGACCTGGAACATGAGTGTCCTGACCCTCGATTCGCTGAAGAAAATGCTCTTCGGCGAGCTCTCGGTAAAAAACTTGAGCGGACCGATAACCATTGCTAAAGTGGCGGGCGCTTCAGCCCAGTCCGGCCTCGGGGATTTCCTGAATTTCCTTGCCTATCTGAGCATTAGCCTGGGGGTTCTTAACTTGCTGCCCATTCCCGTTCTGGATGGGGGGCATTTGCTGTTTTACCTGGTCGAGTGGGTGCGTGGTCGTCCATTGTCGGACCGGGTGCAAGGTTGGGGTATCCAGATCGGTATCAGTTTGGTAGTCGGGGTGATGTTGCTCGCCCTGATCAACGATTTGGGTCGACTGTAACGCTTCGCTCAATTGCGAACCTGCCGCGTCCTTGCGGTGGGTCGTTTATTGCCAGTTGGAATAAGAAAGGACTTCATGAAACGTCTGCTGCTAACTGCGGCTCTCGCCGCACTGATGATCGCTGAAGTTCACGCCGAGTCCTTCACCATCTCCGATATTCGTGTCAACGGTCTGCAGCGGGTATCCGCGGGCAGCGTTTTCGGTGCCCTGCCATTGAACGTCGGTGACCAGGCCGACGACGGTCGCCTGGTGGAATCGACCCGTTCCCTGTTCAAGACCGGGTTCTTCCAGGACATCCAGCTCAGCCGCGATGGCAACGTCCTGATCATCAACGTTGTCGAGCGTCCGTCGGTCTCCAGTATCGAGATCGAAGGCAACAAGGCGATCAGCACCGAAGACCTGATGAAGGGCCTGAAACAGTCCGGCCTGGCCGAAGGCGAGATCTTCCAGCGCGCGACCCTCGAAGGCGTGCGCAACGAGCTGCAACGCCAGTATGTCGCCCAGGGCCGCTATTCGGCCGAGGTGGACGCCGAGGTGGTACCGCAGCCGCGCAACCGCGTTGGTCTGAAGATCAAGATCAACGAAGGTACTGTCGCTGCCATCCAGCACATCAACGTCGTGGGCAACACCGTGTTCTCCGACGAAGACCTGCAGGGCCTGTTCGAGCTCAAGACCACCAACTGGCTGTCGTTCTTCAAGAACGACGACAAGTACGCCCGCGAAAAACTCTCCGGTGACCTCGAGCGCCTGCGCTCCTACTACCTGGACCGCGGCTACATCAACATGGACATCGCTTCCACCCAGGTGTCCATCACCCCGGACAAGAAGCACGTCTACATCACCGTCAACATCAACGAAGGCGAGAAATACACCGTTCGTGATGTGAAACTGTCCGGTGACCTGAAGGTGCCGGAAGACCAGGTCAAGGCACTTCTGCTGGCGCAGCCGGGCCAGGTGTTCTCGCGCAAGGTGATGACCACCACCTCCGAACTGATCACCCGTCGCCTGGGTAACGAAGGCTACACCTTCGCCAACGTCAACGGTGTTCCGCAGCCTCACGACGAAGACCACACCGTCGACATCACCTTCGTCGTCGATCCGGGCAAGCGTGCCTACGTCAACCGCATCAACTTCCGTGGCAACACCAAGTCCGAGGACGAAGTGCTGCGCCGCGAAATGCGCCAGATGGAAGGCGGCTGGGCTTCGACCTATCTGATCGACCAGTCCAAGACCCGTCTGGAGCGCCTGGGCTTCTTCAAGGAAGCCAACGTCGAGACCCCGGCCGTTCCGGGTACCGATGACCAGGTGGACGTGAACTACACCGTGGAAGAGCAGGCCTCCGGTTCGATCACCGCCAGCGTCGGTTTCGCCCAGAGCGCGGGTCTGATCCTCGGTGGTTCGATCAGCCAGAACAACTTCCTGGGTACCGGTAACAAGGTCTCCATCGGTCTGACCCGTTCCGAATACCAGAGCCGATACAACTTCGGCTTCGTTGACCCCTACTGGACTGCCGACGGCGTCAGCCTGGGCTACAACGCGTTCTACCGCACCACCAACTACGACGATCTCGACGTCGACGTGGCGAGCTATGCGGTGGACAGCCTGGGTGCCGGTGTCAACGTCGGCTACCCGATCAGCGAGACCTCGCGCCTGACCTTCGGTCTGAGCGTCCAGCAGGACAAGATCAAGACCGGTACCTATACCGTCGACGAGATCTTTGACTTCCTGGAAAAAGAGGGCGATAGCAGCTTCCTGAACTTCAAGGCCTCGGCCGGCTGGTCCGAGTCGACCCTGAACAAGGGGGTGCTGGCAACCCGCGGTCACTCGCAAAGCCTGACCCTCGAAGCAACGACCCCGGGCAGCGACCTGTCGTTCTTCAAGCTCGACTACCGTGGCCAGCTGTTCAAGCCGATCACCAACGACTACACCCTGCGTCTGCACACCGAGCTGGGTTATGGCGACGGTTATGGTTCCACTTCGGGCCTGCCGTTCTATGAAAACTACTATGCTGGTGGCTTCAACTCGGTTCGCGGTTTCAAGGACAGCAGCCTCGGCCCACGCAGTACTCCTAGTCAGGCCAACGCCGATCGTGGTACTGCAACCGACCCGGATCAGGATCCGCTGCCGTTCGGTGGCAACGTCCTCGTGCAGGGCGGTGTGGAGTTGCTGTTCCCGCTGCCGTTCGTCAAGGACCAGCGCTCCCTGCGTACCTCGGTATTCTGGGATGTGGGTAACGTTTTCGACACCAATTGCGGCTCCAAGCCTGATTGCGAGAAGCTCGGCCTCTCTGGCCTGGCCAGCTCCGTCGGCCTGGGCGTTACCTGGATTACCGCACTGGGTCCGTTGAGCTTCAGCCTGGCGATGCCGGTGAAGAAACCGGACGATGCCGATACCCAGGTGTTCCAATTCTCTCTGGGTCAGACCTTCTAAGGGTCTGGTCCACGTAAATGACAACGGATTCTGTAGGAGTGCATCGTGCGTAAGTTGACTCAACTGGCAGTACTGGCCGCGGCCCTGGTCGCGACCCCGGCGTTCGCCGAAATGAAAGTCGCTGTTCTGAACTATCAGATGGCTCTGCTGGAGTCCGACGCTGCCAAGCAGTACGCGGTCGATGCCGAGAAGAAGTTCGGTCCGCAACTGACCAAGCTGAAGAACCTGGAAAGCAGCGCCAAGGGCATCCAGGATCGTCTGGTCAAGGGCGGTGACAAGATGCCTCAGGGCGAGCGCGAGCGTCTGGAGCTTGAATTCAAGCAGAAAGCCCGTGACTTCCAGTTCCAGTCCAAGGAGCTGAACGAAGCCAAGGCCGTGGCAGATCGTGACATGCTCAAGCAGCTCAAGCCGAAACTGGATGGCGCCGTCGAGGAAGTCATCAAGAAAGGCGGTTTCGACCTGGTTCTCGAGCGTGGCGCGGTCATCGATGTCAAACCTCAGTACGACATCACCCGCCAGGTCATCGAGCGCATGAACCAGTCCCGTTGATATGACGGCGACCATGAAACTCGGCCAGTTGGCCGAGTTCCTCGGAGCGACCTTGCAAGGTCCCGCGGAACTCGAAATCACTGGCCTGGCGACCTTGCAGGAAGCTGGCCCCGGCCAATTGAGCTTCCTGGCCAATCCCCAATACCGTAAATACCTGGTTGATACCCAGGCTGCTGCGGTATTGCTGCGTGCTGCCGATGCAGACGGTTTCTCCGGCAATGCCTTGATCGTGCCTGATCCTTACCTGGCTTACGCTCGTATCTCCCATCTGTTCGACCCCAAACCCAAGGCTGTGGCGGGAATTCATCCCAGCGCCGTGGTGGCGGTGGACGCGCAGGTCGATGCCAGCGCCAGTGTCGGTGCGTTCGTGGTCATCGAAAGCGGCGCGGTCATCGGTGCCAATGTCACGCTGGGAGCCCATTGCTTCATTGGTGCCCGCAGTGTGGTCGGCGAAGGCGGCTGGCTGGCCCCGCGGGTGACCCTGTACCACGATGTGCGCATCGGCAAGCGTGTAGTCATCCAGTCCGGCGCAGTGCTGGGCGGTGAAGGATTCGGCTTTGCCAACGAGAAGGGCGTCTGGCAGAAGATTGCCCAGATCGGTGGAGTCAGCATCGGCGACGATGTGGAAATCGGCGTGAATACCGCGATCGACCGCGGTGCCCTGGCCGATACCCGTATCGGTGATGGCGTCAAGCTCGACAACCAGATCCAGATTGCCCACAACGTCCAGGTCGGCGACCACACAGCCATGGCGGCCTGTGTCGGCATCTCCGGCAGCACGAAGATCGGCAAGCATTGCACCATCGCCGGCGGCGTCGGCATGGTGGGACACATCGATGTCTGCGACAACGTATTCGTATCCGGCATGACCATGGTCACCCGCTCGATCACCGAGCCTGGCGGTTATTCTTCCGGCACGGCGATGCAGACTCTGGGCGACTGGCGCAAGAGCGCCGCACGGATTCGCCAGCTGGACGACATGGCCAAACGACTTCAACAGGTAGAAAAGCGCGTCGACGCCGTGACCTCGGGCGGCCAGCCTTCATCTGATGGCTGACACCTTTTTCCTGATCAAGGCTGCGGGGCTGCCCAAGGGCGGTCCCGAATGGCCAAAGGTGCACGGCGCCATGCACGTGTTCCCTATCTTTACTACAGGCTTCCCCCAGAAATGATGGACATCAACGAGATTCGCGAATACCTGCCCCACCGTTATCCTTTCCTGCTCGTGGACCGGGTAGTGGAACTGGATGTCGAGGGTCAGCGCATTCGTGCCTACAAGAATGTCAGCATCAACGAGCCCTTCTTCAACGGTCATTTCCCGGCGCATCCGATCATGCCGGGCGTATTGATCATTGAAGCGATGGCCCAGGCTGCCGGCATCCTCGGCTTCAAGATGCTCGATGCCAAGCCGACGGACGGCACCCTCTACTACTTCGTCGGTTCCGACAAGCTGCGCTTCCGCCAGCCAGTACTGCCGGGCGATCAGTTGATCCTCGAAGCGAAGTTCATCAGCTGCAAGCGCCAGATCTGGAAGTTCGACTGCCAGGCTTCGGTCGACGGCAAGCCTGTCTGCTCCGCCGAGATCATCTGCGCGGAACGTAAACTATGAGTTTGATTGACCCTCGGGCAATCATCGACCCCTCGGCCAGGCTGGCCGATGGTGTCGAGGTCGGTCCTTGGTCGATCATCGGCCCGGATGTCGAGATCGGGGAGGGGACCGTCGTCGGTCCGCACGTGGTGCTCAAGGGGCCGACCCGCATCGGCCGCAACAACCGCATCTACCAGTTCTCCTCGGTCGGCGAAGATACCCCGGACCTCAAGTACAAGGGCGAGCCTACGCGCCTGGTGATCGGTGACAACAACGTCATCCGCGAAGGGGTGACCATTCACCGTGGCACCGTCCAGGACCGTTCGGAAACCACCATCGGCGATCACAACCTGATCATGGCCTATGCCCATATTGGCCACGACAGCGTGATCGGCAACCACTGCATTCTGGTCAACAACACTGCCCTGGCCGGTCATGTGCATGTGGATGACTGGGCCATCCTGTCCGGTTTCACCCTGGTTCATCAGTTCTGCCATATCGGCGCCCACAGTTTTTCCGGCATGGGCACGGCGATCGGCAAGGACGTTCCGGCCTTCGTCACGGTCTTTGGCAACCCCGCCGAAGCGCGCAGCATGAACTTCGAAGGCATGCGCCGGCGTGGTTTCAGTGAAGACGCCATCCATGCGCTGCGTCGTGCCTACAAGGTGGTCTACCGCCAGGGCCTGACTGTCGACCAGGCCATCGTCGAGCTCGATGCATCGGCCAAGCAGTTCCCTGAAGTCGAACTGTTCCGCCAGTCGATCCAGAACTCCGCCCGCGGCATCACCCGCTGATATGTCGGCACTCTGCGTAGCGCTGGTGGCCGGTGAGGCCAGCGGCGATATTCTCGGTTCGGGCCTGATGCGGGCACTCAAGGCCCGTCATCCGGACGTCCGTTTCATCGGCGTCGGCGGTCCGCTCATGGAAGCCGAAGGCCTGAGCTCGTACTTCCCGATGGAGCGCCTCGCGGTGATGGGGCTGGTCGAAGTACTGGGTCGCCTGCCGGAACTGCTCAAGCGCCGCAAGCTGCTGATCCAGACCCTGATCGATGAGAAACCGGATGTTTTCATCGGCATCGACGCCCCGGACTTCACCCTCAATATCGAATTGAAGCTGCGTCAGGCCGGGATCAAGACCGTGCACTATGTCAGTCCGTCGGTCTGGGCCTGGCGGCAGAAGCGCGTGCTGAAGATCCGCGAAGGCTGTGACCTGATGCTGACCCTGTTCCCCTTCGAGGCGAAGTTCTACGAAGAACAGGGTGTGCCGGTACGCTTTGTCGGGCATCCGTTGGCCGACACCATTCCCCTCGAAGCCGATCGTCGGGCCGCGCGCCAGGCGCTGGGTTTGCCTGATGGCCCGCTGGTGGCGCTGATGCCGGGCAGTCGAGGTGGCGAAGTCGGTCGCCTGGGCGCCTTGTTCCTGGATACCGCACAGCGCTTGCGCGAACTGGTTCCTGGTGTGCGCTTCGTTTCGCCCTGCGCCAATGCCGCCCGTCGGGAGCAGCTGGAGCAGATGCTCCAGGGGCGCGATCTGCCGCTGACCCTGCTCGACGGCCAGTCCCATCAGGCCCTGGCGGCCTGTGATGCGGTGCTGATCGCATCGGGTACCGCAACCCTCGAAGCCTTGTTGTTCAAGCGCCCGATGGTCGTGGCCTACCGTCTGGCGCCGCTGAGCTACTGGATTCTCAAACGCCTGGTGAAAAGTCCCTACGTCTCGTTGCCCAACCTGCTGGCCCAGCGCCTGCTGGTGCCGGAACTGCTGCAGGAGGCTGCTACCCGGGAGGCCCTGGCCCAGACCCTGGCTCCGCTGGTCCGCGATGGTGCGCAACAGACCGAAGGCTTCGACCAGATTCACCGCACGCTGCGCCGCGACGCCTCGAACCAGGCCGCCGAAGCTGTGCTCGCTCTGCTGGAAGATCGATAAATGCAAATGGGACTGGACTTCAACCTGGTCGAAGACCTTGTCGCCGGTGTCGACGAGGTCGGTCGTGGCCCGCTGTGTGGTGCGGTGGTGACGGCCGCGGTGATTCTCGATCCGGCCCGGCCGATTCTTGGCCTGAACGATTCGAAGAAACTCACCGAAGCTCGCCGCGAGAAGCTTTTCGACGAGATCTGCGAAAAGGCCCTGAGCTTCTGTATCGCTCGCGCCGAAGTCGAGGAAATCGACGAACTGAACATCCTGCATGCCACCATGCTGGCCATGCAGCGTGCCGTCGAAGGTCTGCACATCACCCCGAAACTGGCGCTGATCGATGGCAACCGTTGTCCGAAGCTCCAGGTTCCGGCCTCTCCGGTGGTCAAGGGTGATAGCCAGGTACCGGCCATCGCCGCCGCCTCGATTCTGGCCAAGGTTACCCGTGACCGTGAAATGGCCGCCTTCGAGCTGATCTATCCGGGTTATGGGATTGGTGGTCACAAAGGCTACCCGACGCCGACCCATCTTGAGGCCCTGGCCCGCCTGGGACCGACGCCGATCCACCGGCGCTCTTTCGCTCCGGTGCGCGCAGCGTACGAAGCGCAATTGCTCGGGAGCGGTCAACCGAGCCTGGTCTGACCCCAGGCTTTCACCTTCAGTCAGGATCGTTTTGCGCTGGCTGATGTTTTGATCGGGGCCCGGTACAATCCGGGCCTTGTCGTTTTGCGCTGCTATAGGATCATCATGTCGGCTTCCTTCGTTCATCTTCGCCTGCATACCGAATTCTCGCTGGTCGACGGCCTGGTGCGGATCAAGCCGCTCGCCAAGGCCTTGGCCGGGATGAACATGCCGGCGGTGGCGGTGACCGATCAGAGCAACATGTGCTCGCTGGTCAAGTTCTACAAGACCGCCATGGGCGCCGGGGTCAAGCCGATCTGTGGTGCCGACTTGTGGCTGGCGGGCGATGATCCGGAAGGCCCGCTGTCGCGTATCTGCTTCCTGGCAATGGATGCCCAGGGCTACCGCAATCTCACCGAACTGATCTCCCGCGGCTGGACCGACGGCCAGCGCAATGGCCTCGTGATCATCGAGCGCGAGTGGATCGCCGAAGCCGCCGAGGGCCTGATCGCCCTGTCCGCGGCCAAGGAAGGTGATATCGGCATGGCCCTGATGAGCGGCAACGAGGCGCAGGCCGAGGAACTGTTGCGGGACTGGATGTCGATGTTCCCGGATCGTTTCTACGTCGAGGTCCAGCGCACCAACCGGGCTGGCGACGAGGAGTACCTGCACGCCGCGGTGGCCCTGGCCGATCGCATGGGGGCGCCGCTGGTGGCGACCAACGATGTGCGTTTCATCAAGCAGTCGGACTTCGATGCCCATGAAACCCGGGTGTGCATCGGTGAGGGCCGGGCCCTCGACGACCCGCGCCGCTCGCGCAACTACAGTGACCAGCAGTACCTGAAGAGCCCGGAGGAAATGGCCGAGCTGTTCAGCGACCTGCCCGAGGCGCTGGAAAACACCGTCGAGATCGCCAAGCGCTGCAATATCACCGTGCAGCTCGGCAAGTACTTCCTGCCGGACTTCCCCACGCCCAACGGCATGGGCATCGACGATTACCTGCGGCATGTTTCCCATGAAGGCCTGGAAGAGCGCTTGAAGGTGCTCTGGCCGAAGGAAACCACGCCGAACTACGAAGAGAAACGCCAGGTCTATCTGGACCGGCTCAAGTTCGAGCTGGATATCATCATCCAGATGGGCTTCCCCGGTTACTTCCTCATCGTTATGGACTTCATCAAGTGGGCCAAGAACAACGATGTGCCGGTCGGTCCAGGGCGGGGCTCGGGTGCCGGGTCGCTGGTGGCCTACGTACTGAAGATCACCGACCTCGACCCGCTGGCCTATGACCTGCTGTTCGAGCGCTTCCTCAACCCCGAACGTATTTCCATGCCCGACTTCGACGTCGACTTCTGCATGGATGGCCGCGACCGGGTAATCGACTACGTGGCCGAGGCCTATGGTCGTAACGCGGTAAGCCAGATCATTACCTTCGGCACCATGGCGGCCAAGGCGGTGGTGCGTGACGTGGCCCGGGTGCAGGGCAAGTCCTACGGCCTGGCGGATCGTCTGTCGAAGATGATTCCGTTTGAAGTCGGCATGACCCTGGAAAAGGCCTACGAGCAGGAAGAGATGCTCCGCGACTTCCTCAAGACCGACGAGGATGCCAAGGAAATCTGGGACATGGCCCTCAAGCTGGAGGGTGTCACCCGGGGTACCGGCAAGCACGCCGGCGGCGTGGTGATCGCGCCGACCAAACTCACCGACTTCTCGCCAATCGCCTGTGACGAAGAGGGCGGCGGCCTGGTGACCCAGTTCGACAAGGATGACGTCGAGGCGGCGGGCCTGGTGAAGTTCGACTTCCTCGGCCTGCGGACCCTGACCATCATCAAGTGGGCGATGGAGATCATCAACCGCGAGCAGGCCAAGCAGAACCTGCCGGATGTGAACATCGACTTCATCCCGCTGGACGACCGCAAGACCTACGAACTGCTGCAACGAGCCGAGACCACTGCGGTGTTCCAGCTTGAATCCCGCGGCATGAAAGAGCTGATCAAGAAGCTCAAGCCCGACTGCCTGGAAGACCTGATCGCACTGGTGGCGTTGTTCCGTCCTGGCCCGCTGCAATCGGGCATGGTGGATGACTTCATCAACCGTAAGCACGGTCGCGCCGAACTGGCCTACCCGCACCCGGATTACCAGTACGAAGGACTACAGCCGGTTCTGGCCCCGACCTACGGCATCATCCTGTACCAGGAACAGGTGATGCAGATTGCTCAGGTCATGGCCGGCTATACCCTCGGTGGCGCGGACATGCTGCGTCGCGCCATGGGTAAGAAGAAGCCCGAGGAAATGGCCAAGCAGCGCGGCGGCTTCATCGAGGGTTGCGCCAACAACGGCATCGATGGCGACCTCGCGGGCAACATCTTCGACCTGGTGGAAAAATTCGCTGGCTACGGCTTCAACAAATCCCACTCCGCAGCCTACGGCCTGGTGTCGTACCAGACTGCGTGGCTGAAGACCCACCACCCGGCAGCCTTCATGGCTGCGGTGCTCTCGGCGGATATGCACAACACCGACAAGGTGGTGATCCTGATCGAGGAAGTGCGCAGCATGAAGCTGCGCCTCGATGCGCCGGACGTGAACTTCTCCGACTTCAAGTTCACCGTGAACAACGACGGGCGCATCGTCTATGGCCTCGGCGCGATCAAGGGCGTGGGTGAGGGGCCGGTGGAAGCGATCATGGAGGCGCGGGCAGAAGGTGGCCCGTTCAAGGACCTGTTCGATTTCTGCGCCCGGGTCGACCTCAAGCGCATCAACAAACGGACCCTCGATGCCCTGGTGCGCAGTGGTGCGCTGGATCGCCTAGGGCCGTTCTTCCATGACGAAATCAAGGCCTACCAGGCCAACGTCGACCAGAACCGCGCGGTATTGCTGTCGGCCATGGAAGAGGCGATCAAATCGGCGGAACAGACTGCCCGCACCCATGACAGCGGTCACTCGGACCTGTTCGGCGGCCTGTTCGACGAGCCGGATGCCGATGTCTACGCCAATCACCGCAAGGCGCGCGAGCTGACCCTGAAGGAACGGTTGCGTGGCGAGAAGGACACCCTTGGCCTGTACCTCACCGGCCACCCGATCGACGAGTACGAAGGCGAGATCCGCCGCTTTGCCCGGCAGCGCATCATCGACCTGAAGCCGGCGCGCGATACCCAGACCGTGGCCGGGATGATCATCGCCCTGCGGGTGATGAAGAACAAAAAGGGCGACAAGATGGGCTTCGTCACTCTCGATGACCGCTCCGGCCGCATCGAGGCTTCGCTGTTCGCCGATGCCTTCATGGCCTCGCAGTCGCTGTTGCAGAACGACGCGATGGTGGTGGTCGAAGGTGAAGTCAGCAACGACGACTTCTCCGGTGGCCTGCGCCTGCGGGTCAAGCGGGTGATGAGCATGGAAGATGCAAGGACCAACCTGGCCGACAGCCTGCGCCTGAAAATCCACGTCGATGCGCTCAAGGGCGACCGCCTGGCCTGGCTTGGCGAGCTGCTCAAGCGCCATCGTGGTGCATGCCCGGTCAGCATGGAATACACCGGCAGCGACGCCAAGGCCCAGTTGCAGTTTGGCGAAGACTGGCGGATCGACCCGGCCGACGGCTTGATTCAGGCCCTGCGTGACCAGTTCGGCCGAGAGAACGTCTTTTTGCACTATCGATGAATTTTTAATCTCGACCTGAATGCGCCTGATCCCTTAAGGTAGGGCGCCAAACGGATCAACCGGCCGGCCGCCTGGCCGTCGACCCAAGACGGATGCCTATGAACCCGAATTTTCTGGATTTCGAACAGCCGATTGCTGACCTGCAAGCCAAGATCGAAGAGCTGCGCCTGGTCGGCAATGACAACTCGTTGAACATCGGCGATGAAATCGGCCGGCTGCAGGACAAAAGCAGCGAGCTGACCAAGAGCATCTTCGGCAATCTGACCAGCTGGCAGATCGCCCGCCTGGCGCGCCACCCGCGCCGGCCATACACCCTGGACTACATCGAGCACATCTTCACCGAGTTCGACGAACTGCACGGCGATCGTCACTTCGCTGATGACGCCGCGATCGTCGGCGGCATTGCCCGCCTGGAAGATCGTCCGGTGATGGTTATCGGTCACCAGAAAGGCCGTGAAGTACGCGAGAAGGTCCGCCGCAACTTCGGCATGCCGCGTCCTGAAGGCTACCGCAAGGCTTGCCGCCTGATGGAAATGGCCGAGCGCTTCAAGATGCCGATCCTGACCTTCATCGACACCCCGGGTGCCTACCCGGGCATCGACGCTGAAGAGCGCAACCAGAGCGAAGCCATCGCCTGGAACCTGCGGGTCATGGCCCGCCTGAAGACCCCGATCATCGCCACCGTTATTGGTGAAGGTGGTTCCGGCGGTGCGCTGGCCATCGGCGTCTGCGACCAGTTGAACATGCTGCAATACTCCACCTACTCGGTGATCTCGCCGGAAGGTTGTGCTTCGATCCTGTGGAAGACCGCCGAGAAGGCTGCCGACGCCGCCGAAGCCATGGGTATCACCGCCGAGCGCCTGAAAGGCCTGGGCATCGTCGACAAGGTCATCTCCGAGCCGCTGGGCGGCGCGCACCGTGATCCGGCGGCGATGTCGGCATCGGTTCGCGGCGAACTGATCCAGCAACTGGACATGCTGAAGAAATTCGACAATGACGCGCTGCTCAAGCGCCGTTATGACCGGTTGATGAGCTACGGTCTCTGAACTGAAGCTGATCGATCATTGAATTGGGGCTGCTTTGCAGCCCTTCGCGAGCAAGCTCGCTCCCACAAGGGTTATGCCAATAATTTGTGGGTGCGGGCTTGCTCGCGAAGGGCCGCAAAGCGGCCCCAGTTGTTTCTATGCCAGGGATGCTGAACATGACTGATCTCGCCTCTCGGGTACATGACAAGCTGGCTCCCTGGTACGCTGCGCCAGGCTGGTGCGTGGCACTGTCGGGCGGACTGGACTCCACGGTCTTGTTGCATCTTCTGGCTGCCTTGGAGGGGCGGCCAGCATTGCGCGCTGTGCATGTGCATCATGGTCTGCAACAGGTCGCGGACACCTGGCCGGAACACTGTCGGCGTCTGTGTGATTCATTGGGTGTCGAGTTGCTGGTGCGGCAGGTGGCGGTGGAGCAGGGCGCCAGTCTCGAACAGGCGGCGCGCAATGCTCGCTATGCAGTGTTCGCTGACGTGCTGCAGCCCGGTGAGCTGCTTGTGACAGGGCAGCACCGTGAGGACCAGGCCGAAACCCTGCTGTTGCGTCTGTTGCGCGGCGCCGGACTTCGAGGATTGGCCGCGATGCCGATGCAGAGGCCCGTGGGAGCCGGGCTGTTGGTCCGACCGTTGCTGGAGATTCCTCGTGACGAATTGCTCGAATACGCGCAAGCGCAGGGCTTGAGCTGGGTCGAGGATCCGTCGAACGACGATACCCGTTTCAACCGCAATTACTTGCGCCACCAGGTGCTGCCGAGGCTGACCTCGCGCTGGCCCCGGGCTAGCCGCAGTCTGGCCCGTGCCGCCGGTCACCTGACCGAGGCCGGCGAGTTGCTGGACGAACTTGCGCAGGAGGACCTGTCGCAGGCGCAGGGCGTCGAGGTTTTTCCGTGGCTCGGGTTGCCGTCCTTGCACCTGCCGGCGCTTGCCCGGCTTTCCCCGGCCCGCCAGCGCAATGCCTTGCAGTTCTGGTTATCACGATTCACCCGCTTGCCGGACACCGATCACTGGGCCGGGTGGAACGACCTGCGCGATGCCCGCGTCGATGCGTCGCCGGTCTGGAAACTCACCGACGGCGAGTTGCATCGGGCGGGTGAGCGCCTCTATTGGCTTTCCGGCGCCTGGTTGGGTGCTGTGGGTACGGAATTGTCCTGGGGCGATCCGCAACGGACGTTGCTGTTGCCAGGCAATGGCAGCGTCACCTTGCGCGGTACGGTCCCGTCGGAGCCTCTGCGAATTGCCTTTCGCCAAGGTGGCGAAAGCATGACCATTTCTGGCCGCGGCCGCCGCGATCTCAAGCGCCTGCTCAACGAACGCCAGGTCCCGGCCTTCGTCCGTGGCCGCCTGCCGCTGCTGTTTGCAGGCGAGCGCCTGATTGCCGTCGGCAACCTGCCGGACCTCGTTGATGGCGATTTGCAACTTGTGTGGAATGTACCGACGAGTGAGCAAGGTTTGAGGTGATGGGCATCTTCGGGTAGACTACGCTCCCTTCTTGATACAGCTTCTGTGAGCTCGATTCGAGCCACGGCAGTTGCCGATTACCAAGCAGTTTTTTGCTGGGCGATTCTCAAAATGTGTAGCGAACTCCTTACCGGAACTACAACTTCCGGTCTGTACGAACGCGGCAGTATTTTCGGATGCACTGTGATTGACGCAGGTGATCGGGGGCTTCGGCCTTCCTTCGCTTTCCCCGGCGGCGCAGACCGCTTTAACGCAGACTTCTAGGGTTTTTCATGACGCGCTACATATTCGTCACGGGCGGTGTTGTTTCTTCATTGGGGAAAGGCATTGCCTCGGCTTCATTGGCGGCCATCCTGGAGGCGCGGGGGCTCAAGGTCACCATGCTCAAGCTGGACCCGTACATCAACGTCGACCCGGGCACCATGAGCCCGTTCCAGCACGGTGAAGTGTTCGTCACCCACGACGGCGCCGAGACCGACCTCGACCTGGGCCACTACGAGCGGTTCATCCGCACCACCATGACCCAGAACAACAACTTCACCACCGGCCGCATCTACGAGCACGTGCTGCGCAAGGAACGCCGTGGTGATTACCTGGGCGCGACCATCCAGGTCATCCCGCACATCACCGACGAGATCAAGCGTCGCATCATCAAGGGCGCCGGCGATGCCGACGTGGCCCTGGTCGAGATCGGCGGCACCGTCGGCGACATCGAGTCGCAACCGTTCCTCGAAGCCATCCGCCAGCTGCGGGTCGAAGTCGGCTCCAAGCGCGCGATGCTGATGCACCTGACCCTGGTCCCGTACATCGCCACCGCTGGCGAGACCAAGACCAAGCCGACCCAGCACTCGGTCAAGGAGCTGCGCTCCATCGGCCTGCAGCCTGACGTGCTGATCTGCCGTTCCGACCACCCGGTCGACGTGTCCTCCCGTCGCAAGATCGCCCTGTTCACCAACGTTGAAGAGCGCGCGGTCATCTCGCTGGAAGACGTCGATACCATCTACAAGATTCCTGCCGTACTGCACGCTCAGGGCCTGGACGACTTCGTTGTCGAGCGCTTCGGCCTGCAATGCAATGGCGCCGACCTGTCCGAGTGGGAAAAGGTCGTCGATGCCAAGCTCAATCCCGAGCATGAAGTCACCATCGCCATGGTCGGCAAGTACATGGAGCTGCTGGACGCGTACAAGTCGCTGATCGAAGCGATGAGCCACGCCGGCATCCAGAACCGCACCAAGGTCAACCTGCGCTACATCGATTCCGAAGACATCGAGAACCAGGGCACCGGCCTGCTCGAGGGCGTCGACGCCATCCTGGTTCCGGGTGGCTTCGGTCTGCGCGGCGTGGAAGGCAAGATCACCGCCGTTCAGTACGCTCGCGAAAACAAGGTCCCGTACCTCGGTATCTGCCTCGGCATGCAGGTAGCGGTCATCGAATTCGCCCGTAACGTCATGGGCTGGAAAGATGCCAACTCCACCGAGTTCGATCGCAACAGCGGCCACCCGGTGGTCGGCCTGATCACCGAGTGGGCCGATGCCACCGGTGCCGTCGAGACCCGTACCGAAGCTTCCGATCTGGGCGGCACCATGCGCCTGGGTGCCCAGGAGTGCCAGCTGGAGAGCGGTTCCAAGGTTCACGATTGCTACGCCAAGGACGTGATCGTCGAGCGTCACCGCCACCGCTACGAAGTGAACAACAACCTGCTGCCGCGGCTGATCGAAGCCGGTCTGAAAGTGTCCGGTCGTTCCGGTGACGGCGCGCTGGTCGAAGTGGTCGAGTCCAAGGATCACCCATGGTTCGTCGCTTGCCAGTTCCACCCAGAGTTCACCTCGACCCCGCGTGACGGCCATCCGCTGTTCAGCGGCTTCGTCAAGGCGGCCCTGGCGCAGAAGAACAAGGCCTGATCCATGACCCAGAAGATCATTCGCGTCGGTAACATCGAGATCGCCAACGACAAGCCGTTCGTCCTGTTCGGCGGCATGAACGTCCTGGAGTCCCGTGATCTGGCCCTGAAGGTCTGCGAGGAATATGTACGGGTTACCGAGAAGCTCGGTATCCCCTACGTGTTCAAGGCCAGCTTCGACAAGGCCAATCGCTCGTCGATCAACTCCTATCGTGGTCCCGGCCTGGAAGAAGGCATGCGGATCTTCGAGGAAGTGAAGAAGACCTTCGGCGTGCCGGTCATCACCGACGTGCACGAGCCGCACCAGGCCCAGCCGGTGGCCGATGTCTGCGACATCATCCAGTTGCCGGCCTTCCTGTCGCGTCAGACCGACCTGGTCGTGGCCATGGCCAGGACCGGCGCAGTGATCAACATCAAGAAGGCCCAGTTCCTCGCGCCCCAGGAAATGAAACACATCCTGACCAAGTGCGAAGAAGCGGGTAACGACCAGTTGATCCTCTGCGAGCGCGGTTCCAGCTTCGGTTACAACAACCTGGTGGTGGACATGCTCGGCTTCGGCATCATGAAGCAGTTCCAGTACCCGGTGTTCTTCGACGTGACCCACGCCCTGCAGATGCCGGGTGGTCGCGCCGATTCCGCCGGCGGTCGCCGTGCCCAGGTCACCGAGCTGGCGCGCGCCGGCCTGAGCCAGGGCCTGGCCGGTCTGTTCCTCGAGGCGCATCCGGATCCGGACAACGCCAAGTGCGACGGTCCGTGTGCACTGCGCCTGGACAAACTGGAACCTTTCCTGGCCCAGCTCAAGCAACTGGATGACCTGGTGAAGAGTTTTCCGACGGTAGAAACCGCATAACCCGCGTTTCTCCGGTAAAGTACCGCCCGTTCCACCCCTGACCTTAGGGTCAGGGGCTTCTCCGCGTCAGGCCTGCCCGTGCCCCGTGCCTGCGAAAGAGCGGATTCTTCAAGCTGCGTTGTTTTCGTCAATTCTGGAGTGCTTACAACAATGGCAAAAATCGTCGACATCAAAGGTCGTGAAGTTCTCGACTCCCGCGGCAACCCGACCGTGGAAGCGGACGTGCTGCTCGACAACGGCATCATCGGCAGCGCCTGCGCGCCGTCGGGTGCTTCCACCGGCTCCCGCGAGGCACTGGAGCTGCGTGATGGCGACAAGAGCCGTTACCTGGGCAAGGGCGTGCTGAAAGCCGTCGCCAACATCAACGGCCCGATCCGCGACCTGCTGCTGGGCAAGGACCCGGTCGACCAGAAAGCCCTGGACCGCGCCATGATCGAGCTGGACGGTACCGAGAACAAGGCCAAGCTGGGCGCCAACGCCATCCTCGCCGTGTCCCTGGCTGCCGCCAAGGCTGCTGCACAGGACCAGGACCTGCCGCTGTACGCGCACATCGCCAACCTGAACGGCACCCCTGGCCAGTACTCCATGCCGGTTCCGATGATGAACATCATCAACGGTGGCGAGCACGCCGATAACAACGTCGACATCCAGGAGTTCATGGTCCAGCCGGTTGGCGCCAAGACCTTCTCCGACGCACTGCGCATGGGCACCGAGATCTTCCATCACCTGAAAGCCGTGCTGAAGGCCCGTGGCCTGAACACCGCCGTCGGTGACGAAGGTGGTTTCGCGCCTAACCTGGCCTCCAACGAAGACGCCCTGGGCGCCATCGCCGAAGCCGTGGCCAACGCCGGCTACAAGCTGGGCACCGACGTGACCCTGGCCCTGGACTGCGCGGCCAGCGAATTCTTCGAAGACGGCAAGTACAACCTGTCCGGCGAAGGCAAGTCGTTCGATGCCGAAGGTTTCGCCGACTACCTGAAAGGCCTGACCGAGCGCTTCCCGATCATCTCGATCGAAGACGGCCTGGACGAGTCCGACTGGGCTGGCTGGAAAGTCCTGACCGACAAGATCGGCGAGAAGGTGCAACTGGTCGGTGACGACCTGTTCGTGACCAACACCAAGATCCTGAAGGAAGGCATCGACAAGAAGATCGCCAACTCCATCCTGATCAAGTTCAACCAGATCGGCTCCCTGACCGAGACCCTGGAAGCCATCCAGATGGCCAAGGCTGCCGGTTACACCGCCGTGATCTCGCACCGTTCGGGCGAAACCGAAGACTCTACCATCGCCGACCTGGCCGTGGGTACCTCGGCTGGCCAGATCAAGACCGGTTCGCTGTGCCGTTCCGACCGCGTTTCCAAGTACAACCAACTGCTGCGCATCGAAGAGCAACTGGGCGCCAAGGCGGTGTACCGTGGTCGCGACGAGTTTCGCGGCTAAGCGATAGATGGTAAAAAGACAGCACCGTGAAACGCAGGGCCTTGCCCATGTGCGTTTCACGTGCGCTGCGAATGCTTGAATCACAAAGCCTGGCTTCGGTCAGGCTTCGTGCCATCAGCCCTTCGCAAACGCGGTCTTTCGCCACTGGATGTCCTGATGCGTAGTCCCTATTGGTTGTTCCTCGTCCTTCTCGCACTGCTCGGTGGCTTGCAGTACCGGCTGTGGGTGGGCAATGGCAGCCTGGCCCAGGTGGCCGAACTCAAGCAGCAGATCGCCGACCAGCACGCCGAGAACGAGCGTCTGCTGGAGCGCAACCGCGTGCTCGATGCCGAGGTTCTGGAATTGAAAAAAGGCATGGAAACCGTTGAAGAACGGGCCCGCCACGAACTGGGAATGGTGAAGGAGGGCGAAACCCTCTACCAACTGGCTCAATGAACAAACCCCTGCCTGCCTTCTGGGCAGTGATCCCCGCCGCCGGCGTGGGTGCGCGCATGGCCGCCGACCGGCCCAAGCAGTACCTGCAACTGGGCGGACGCACGATTCTCGAACACAGCCTCAACTGTTTTCTCGACCATCCCTCGCTGAAAGGGGTGGTAGTCAGCATTGCCGCTGACGATCCTTTCTGGCCCACCCTGCCTTGCGCCAGCGACCCGCGTATCCAGCGTGCCGCCGGTGGTCGCGAGCGTGCCGATTCGGTGCTCAATGCCTTGTTGATGTTGCATGCCCAGGGTGCTGCGGACAGCGACTGGGTACTGGTGCATGATGCGGCGCGGCCCAATCTCTCGCGTGACGACCTCGATCGCCTGCTCGTGGAACTGGCAGACGACCCGGTCGGCGGCTTGCTCGCCGTGCCCGCCCGCGACACGCTGAAACGCGCCGATAGCAATGGCCGGGTCGAGGTCACTGTCGACCGCAGCACCATCTGGCAGGCCTACACCCCGCAGATGTTCCGTCTTGGCGCCCTGCATCGGGCCTTGGCCGATAGTCTGGTGGCGGACGTGGCTATCACCGACGAAGCTTCGGCCATCGAGTGGTCCGGCCAGGCGCCACGGCTGATCGAGGGGCGTAACGACAATATCAAGGTCACCCGCCCGGAAGACCTGGAGTGGCTGCGCCAGCGCTGGTCCCAGCGCTGATTTCTCAGATCCCCTGATATTCCGGTCGTTGCGCCAGGCCTTCGCGCAGATGATCGACCAGCTTGCGCACCTTCGGCGACAGATGCCGTTGCTGCGGATACAGCGCCCATACCGCGGTGTTGGGCGGCTGGTGGGCTTCCAGCAAAGACACCAGCGCGCCGCTGCCCAGGTGTTCCAGCACGTAGTAGTCCGGCAATTGACACAGGCCCATGCCTTTCAGGGCGGCGTCGAGTACCGCCTGCCCGCTGTTGCAGCGCCAGTTACCCTGGACGCGCTGGGCAATTTCCCGTCCGTCCTGCTGCATCGCCCAGATATCTGAACTCCCGACCAGGCAATTGTGTCGCGCCAGCTCCGAAAGGCTGTGCGGTCGGCCGTAACGGTTCAGGTATTCCGGCGATGCACACAGGTACATGCGTCGTGGCGCGAGCCGCGCGGCCACCAGCCGCGACTCCTGCAGGCGACCGAGGCGGATCGCCAGATCCATGCCTTCGTGGAGCAGGTCGAGGGTGTTGTTGGTCAGCTCGATATCCACCCGTAGCTGCGGGTACTGGCTCATGAAATCGGTCACCAGCGGGACGATGAAGCGCTCGCCGTAAGCCACCGCGCAGGTCATGCGCAGCAGGCCCTTGGGTTCGCTGGTCAGGTCGCCCATGGCGCGCAGGGCTTCCTCGCGCCCGTCCTGCAGGCGCTGGCAATGCTGGAGGAAAGTCTGTCCGGCTTCGCTGAGAGTGACCCGGCGGGTGCTGCGGTAGAGCAGGCGGGTTTGCAGGCGTTCTTCGAGGCGCGCCACCTGACGGCTGATATGGGAGGACGACACGCCCAGGCGATCGGCCGCCGCAGTGAACTGACCAGACTCGGCCACGGCGACGAACTCGTCGATCCCTTCCCAGCGACTGCTCATTGATTATCCCTGTATGGCAATAATGTTTTGTCTTGGTCCGGATTATTCATCAAAAGTTGTTGAATTACACTGCGTCCCTGAAATGTCCCTTCATTGGAGAAGATTGATGATCAAGTCCCGTGCCGCCGTAGCCTTCGAGGCCAAGAAACCGCTGGAAATCGTCGAAGTCGACGTGGCCATGCCCAAGGCTGGCGAGGTGCTGCTGCGCGTGGTTGCTTCGGGTGTCTGCCACACCGATGCCTACACCCTGTCCGGCGCCGATCCGGAAGGCATCTTCCCGTCGATCCTCGGTCATGAAGGCGGGGCGATCGTCGAAGCGGTAGGCGAGGGCGTGACCTCGGTGGCCGTGGGCGACCATGTGATCCCGCTGTACACCCCGGAATGTGGTCAGTGCAAATTCTGCCGCTCGGGCAAGACCAACCTCTGCCAGGCCATCCGTGCCACCCAGGGCAAGGGCCTGATGCCGGACGGCACCACCCGTTTCTCCTACAAGGGTCAGCAGCTGTTCCACTACATGGGCACCTCGACCTTCTCCGAATACACCGTGCTGCCTGAAATCTCCGTGGCCAAGATCCAGAAAGAAGCACCACTGGAAAAGGTCTGCCTGCTGGGCTGCGGCGTCACTACCGGCATCGGCGCCGTGCTCAACACCGCCAAGGTAAAACCAGGTGACACCGTGGCCATCTTCGGTCTGGGTGGCATCGGTCTCTCGGCGATCATCGGTGCGGTCAAGGCCAAGGCCTCGCGCATCATTGCTGTGGACATCAACCCGGGCAAGTTCGAGATCGCCCGCCAGCTCGGTGCTACCGACTGCGTCAATCCGAAGGACTACGACCGTCCGATCCAGGAAGTGATCGTCGACCTGACCGACGGTGGCGTGGACTTCTCCTTCGAATGCGTAGGTAACGTCCAGTTGATGCGTGCGGCCCTGGAGTGCTGCCACAAGGGCTGGGGTGAGTCGGTGATCATCGGCGTTGCCGGTGCCGGCCAGGAAATCGCTACCCGTCCGTTCCAGCTGGTCACCGGTCGCGTCTGGCGTGGTTCTGCCTTCGGTGGCGTGCGTGGTCGCAGCGAACTGCCGAGCTATGTCGACATGGCCGAGAAGGGCGAGATCCCGCTGGATACCTTCATCACCCACACCATGGGCCTGGAAGACATCAACAAGGCCTTCGACCTGATGCATGAAGGCAAGAGCATCCGCAGCGTCATCCACTTCTGAGGTTGCTCATGAGCCTGGAAAACATTTCCTGTCAGAAAAGTTTCGGTGGCTGGCACAAGCGTTACCGCCATCGTTCCGAAGTGCTGGGCTGCGACATGGTCTTCGCCGTGTACCTGCCGCCGCAGGCCGAACTCGGTGGCAAGCTGCCGGTGCTGTACTGGTTGAGCGGGCTGACCTGCACCGACGAGAACTTCATGCAGAAGGCCGGCGCACACAAGCTGGCTGCGGAACTGGGCCTGATCATCGTCGCGCCGGACACCAGTCCGCGTGGCGCCCAGGTCCCGGGTGATCCGGACGGTGCCTGGGACTTCGGCCTGGGCGCGGGCTTCTATGTCAACGCCACCCAGCAGCCATGGGCCGCCAACTACCGTATGTACGACTATGTCGTGGACGAGTTGCCGGCGTTGATCGAAGCGCATTTCCCGGCTTCGCAGCGCCGTGCCATCAGCGGGCACTCCATGGGTGGACACGGTGCGCTGGTCTGCGCCCTGCGCAACCCCGGGCGGTATGCGTCGGTATCGGCCTTTGCGCCGATCAGCAATCCGATGGATTGCCCATGGGGTCAGAAGGCGTTCAGCCGCTACCTGGGTGAAGACCGTTCGCGCTGGCGCGAGTGGGATGCCAGTGTGTTGATCGCTCAGGCCAGTGAGCACCTGCCGCTGCTGGTGGACCAGGGCGATCGCGATGATTTCCTGGAAAACCAGCTCAAGCCGCAGGTACTGCAACAGGCCGCGCAAGCTGCCGGTTATTCGTTGCAACTGCGTCTGCAGCCGGGCTACGACCACAGCTATTACTTCATCGCCAGCTTCATCGATGATCACTTGCGGCATCATGCCGCAGCGTTGGCTGCCAACCGCGCTTGAGGCGACAATTCAAGCCCAAGGCCCGGTAAAGCGGGTAGAATCACGCCCTGACTCAATCAGGGCGTTTTTCTATGCGTATTGGCCACGGCTACGATGTGCACCGCTTCGCCGAAGGCGATTTCATCACCTTGGGAGGCGTGCAGATCGCGCACAAATACGGGCTGCTGGCCCATTCCGACGGCGACGTGCTGCTGCACGCCCTGAGCGATGCCTTGCTCGGCGCTGCGGCGCTGGGTGACATCGGTCGCCATTTCCCCGATACCGATCCGCAATTCAAGGGTGCCGACAGCCGTGTGCTGTTGCGCCACGTGGTCGGCATCGTCCAGGCCAAGGGCTGGAAGGTCGGTAATGTCGACGCCACCATCGTTGCCCAGGCGCCGAAGATGGCCCCGCATATCGAGCGCATGCGCGAACTGATTGCCGCCGACCTGCAGGTCGAACTCGACCAGGTCAATGTCAAGGCCACCACTACCGAGAAACTGGGTTTCACCGGACGTGAGGAAGGTATCGCGGTACATGCCGTCGCCTTGCTGCTGCCAGCATGACCGAACTTGAACTTCTGGGTCCGCGCGCCAGCGGGCCGGCACTGGGCAGTGCGGTACTCAAGGCTGTGGCGGAAGACTTCCAGGTCGACGAAGTGCTGGATATCCCGCTGTCGGGGCAGGGCGAGCATCTGTGGTTGTGGGTCGAGAAGCGCGATCTGAATACCGAGGAAGCGGCCCGGCGTCTGGCGCGTGCTGCCGGGGTGCCGCTGAAGACCATCAGCTACGCCGGACTCAAGGATCGCCAGGCGCTGACGCGGCAGTGGTTCAGCCTGCACCTTCCTGGCAAGGCCGATCCGGATTTCGCTGCCGCTGAAAATGAAAGCCTGCGCATCCTCGAACGCACCCGCCATTCGCGCAAGCTGCAACGCGGCGCGCACTCGGCCAACGGCTTCACCCTGCGTCTCACCCAGCTGCAGGCCGATCACGCCGCGCTGGACGTCCGTCTCGAACAACTGCGCGCCCAGGGTGTGCCGAACTACTTCGGTACCCAGCGTTTCGGTCATCAGGGTGGCAACGTCGAGGAAGCCTTGCACTGGGCCGAGCGCAAGGCCCTGCCGGAACAGCGCAACCTGCGTTCGCGGGTGCTGTCCAGCGCACGCAGCTACCTGTTCAACCGCGTGCTGGCCGAGCGTGTCGGCGATGGCAGTTGGCAGCGGGCGCAGGTCGGTGACCTGTTGGCCTTTACCGATAGCCGTAGCTTCTTTCCGGCTGGTGAGTCGGAATGCAGCGATCCGCGCCTGGACATCCTCGACCTGCATCCCACAGGCCCGCTCTGGGGGGAAGGCCTTCCAGCCACCCAAGGCGCCTCCGGGGCACTCGAACAACGTGTCGGCGATGCGCATGCGGCGCTCTGCACTTGGCTCGGCAATGCCGCGCTCAAGCAGGAACGACGCATTCTGCGACTGCCCATTGGCCGGCTGACGTGGCATTATCCCGAGCCTGATATCCTGCAACTGGAATTCGTCCTTCCGGCCGGATGCTTCGCTACCGTGGTGGTGCGCGAACTCCTCGATCTGGTCCCGGCAGGGCAGACGGACAGCCCATGCGTATTCTGATTTCCAATGACGACGGCGTTATCGCGCCAGGACTCGCCGCGCTTCATGCTGCGCTGGCGGACTATGCCGAGTGCGTGGTGATCGCCCCGGACCAGGACAAGAGTGGCGCCAGCAGCTCGCTGACCCTCGACCGTCCCCTGCATCCGCAAACCCTGCCCAACGGCTTCATCAGCATCAACGGCACCCCCACCGATTGCGTGCACCTCGGTCTCAACGGCCTGCTGGAGCAAACGCCGGACATGGTGGTGTCGGGGATCAACCTGGGCGCCAACCTCGGTGATGACGTGCTCTATTCGGGCACCGTGGCCGCAGCGCTGGAAGGGCGTTTCCTGGGCAACACCTCGTTCGCCTTCTCGCTGCTTTCGCGCTTGCCCGACAACCTGCCGACGGCCGCCTACGTCGCGCGCAAGCTGGTCGAAGCGCATACGCGGCTGCAACTGCCACCGCGCACCGTGCTCAACGTCAACATCCCCAACCTGCCGCTGGATCACATTCGCGGTATCCAGCTGACCCGGCTGGGCCACCGCGCGCGGGCGGCCGCACCGATCAAGGACGTCAATCCACGGGGCAAGGAAGGCTACTGGATCGCAGTTGCCGGCGACGTCGAGGACGGCGGGCCGGGCACCGATTTCCATGCGGTCATGCAAGGCTACGTATCGATCACGCCGCTGCAACTGGACCGGACCTTCAACGACGCCTTCGAACACCTGAATGGCTGGCTGGAGGGCGTGCTCTGATGCGCGATCAGGACGATATGATGCGCCGGGGTATCGGTATGACTTCCCAGCGCACCCGCGAGCGGCTGATCCAGCGCCTGTGCGAGGAAGGTGTGTCGAATCCGCGGGTACTGGATGTACTGCGTCGCACCCCGAGGCATTTGTTCGTCGATGAAGCACTGGCCCATCGTGCCTATGAAGATACCGCCTTGCCGATCGGTCATAACCAGACCATCTCGCAGCCGTTCATGGTTGCGCACATGAGCGAAGTGCTGCTCGAGGCCGGGCCGCTGGACAAGGTCATGGAGATCGGTACCGGCTCGGGCTACCAGACCGCCGTGCTGGCGCAACTGGTGGAGCGAGTGTTTTCCGTGGAGCGGATCAAGGTGTTGCAGGACCGCGCCAAGGAGCGACTGACCGAGCTCAACCTGCGCAATGTGGTATTTCGCTGGGGGGATGGCAGCGAGGGTTGGCCGGCACTGGCTCCCTACAACGGCATCATCGTGACCGCGGTTGCGCCGGAAGTGCCCCAGGCACTGCTGGATCAGTTGGCGCCGGGTGGGCGCATGGTGATTCCGGTGGGCAACGTTGGCGAGGTTCAGCAGCTTCTGTTGATCGTCCGTGAAGAGCACGGTTTCTCCCGGCGAGTGCTGGGTACCGTACGCTTTGTACCGCTACTCAATGGCACCCTGTCCTGACCGCGGTTTATTTTCAACGTCGGCGAATTCTTGGCGTGGCATTGGGTCTATCAGGCGGGCGCCCTCTATCTGGCACGGCAGCGGTTCACGTTTTGCGTTGGTTGCGCGCGCGCAATCGACCGGCGCCTGGTTATAATTGCAACGTTATTGCATTTTCAAACTCGATCACCGGATTAAGGGAGCGGCGGGTGAGTCAAACAGTCATTCGGCAGCGTATGGGTCTATCAAGCATCAGACTACTGGTGGTTGCACTTGCCTTCGGCATGTTGGTGACGGGTTGCTCCAGCACATCTTCCTCTTCCAGCAGCGCCCGGGTGGTTGACCGCAACAACGCGGCGCCCAAGCGTCCCACAGTGACGTCAGGTCAATATGTAGTGCGTCCGGGTGACACGCTGTTCTCCATCGCCTTCCGTTATGGCTGGGACTACAAGTCCCTGGCTGCGCGCAATGGTATCGAACAGCCCTATACCATTCGCCCAGGTCAGGCGATTCGCTTCGATGAGCCTTCTTCCGGTTCTTCCCGTGTCGTGACTTCCACTTCGCCATCGAGCAAGACCACCGTTACCCGGCGTCCTGCTGGCACGCCACCGCCGCCGAAAAGTACCAGCACGGCAGTCACCACGCCCGTGGTCACTCCCTCCACGGCCCCCACCCAGGTTCCCGCCGCAGAGCGCTCCAGCGGCGGTTGGGCGTGGCCGGCGAACGGTGTGCTGATTGGAAAATTCGCTTCAAACGGTAGTTTGAATAAAGGCATTGATATCGCCGGGGATTTGGGACAGCCTGTTTTTGCTGCCGCTGATGGTTCGGTGGTGTACGCCGGTAGTGGTTTACGGGGCTACGGTGAACTCGTAATCATCAAGCACAACGAAACCTACGTGAGTGCCTACGGTCATAACCGTAGGCTTTTGGTTCGGGAGGGACAGCAAGTCAAGGTAGGGCAGACAATTGCCGAAATGGGGTCCACGGGCACCGATCGTGTGAAGCTTCACTTTGAAATTCGCCGCCTGGGTAAACCGGTAGACCCATTGCAGTTCCTGCCAAACCGTTGATTGTTGGTTCCGGCCTGTTCCTAAGCGTAATGGGGACAGGCTCTAGCGACGCCATGGACAAGGTGCGCTCGAGTCTGAGTTCGAACTCAGCAAAGGACTATAACAATGGCTCTCAGCAAAGAAGCGCCGGAGTTTGACATCGACGATGAGGTTCTTCTCATGGAGACCGGCATCGTTTTGGAAACGGATGTGGTGTCAGACGAACCTGCTGTAACATCGGTTCGGACCAGGGCCAGACAAGGCTCTTCGCTGAAACAGCACAAGTACATCGATTACACCCGAGCACTTGATGCTACTCAGCTTTATCTCAATGAAATCGGTTTCTCCCCCCTGCTGACGCCCGAAGAGGAAGTTCATTTTGCGCGCCTGTCGCAAAGTGGCGATCCCGCGGGTCGCAAGCGGATGATCGAGAGCAACCTGCGCCTGGTGGTCAAGATTGCCCGCCGCTATGTCAATCGGGGGCTTTCGCTGCTCGACCTGATCGAAGAGGGAAATCTGGGGCTGATCCGTGCGGTCGAGAAATTCGACCCCGAGCGAGGCTTCCGTTTCTCCACTTATGCGACCTGGTGGATCCGGCAGACGATTGAGCGGGCGATCATGAACCAGACCCGCACCATTCGCCTGCCTATCCATGTGGTCAAGGAACTGAACGTCTATTTGCGCGCTGCTCGCGAACTGACGCAGAAGCTCGATCACGAACCGTCCCCCGAAGAAATCGCCAATCTGCTGGAAAAGCCCGTTGCCGAAGTCAAGCGCATGCTCGGCCTCAACGAGCGGGTGTCTTCCGTAGATGTGTCCCTCGGGCCTGATTCGGACAAGACGCTGCTCGATACCCTGACGGATGACCGACCAACCGATCCCTGTGAGCTGCTGCAGGACGATGACCTGTCCCAGAGCATCGATCAATGGCTCAGCGAGCTCACCGACAAGCAACGTGAAGTGGTCATTCGCCGCTTTGGCCTGCGTGGCCATGAGAGCAGCACCCTGGAAGACGTTGGGCTGGAGATTGGCCTGACCCGGGAGCGAGTGCGGCAGATCCAGGTCGAAGGGCTCAAGCGTCTGCGCGAGATCCTGGAGAAGAACGGCTTGTCCAGCGAGTCGCTGTTCCAATAATAAAAACCTTCAGCCTTGCAACTGAAACGCCCCGACAGGTTCGGGGCGTTTTTGTTTCTGTCTTAGGACATAGGCCGCTTCTGTCAGCACTGAGTCTTTTGGTGTAAGTAATCGCTTACGCGGCCTGTAAGTGATTGCAGTAAATACGGGTAAATCTTGCCCGATTTTTCACTGGAAATTTTTATAAGCTATTGAAATTAAATGATTTTATTTTGAGCTTCACGTACCCACGTGTCTTTTTTTGAGAGCCATTGCCAGTTGCGACGAACGTCGTACGCGTTAATATTTGTCCTGTGTCTACGGACTGACACAGGTTGTCAGGATGACGACCAAGGACATCGCAGGATGCGATTCATCAGGATGATGATAGGGAATACAGGGACTACGGAAAAAATGTGGGCGGGTCAAACCGCCCCTTTTTTTTGCCCGGTGAAAATGAAAAAAGGCCCATCAGGGCCTTTTTTTGTGAACTGGGAGCGAGTCCGGGACTCAGCGCTCCAGATCCTTGATCTTGCCTTTGACGCCGTCGAACTCTTCGGCTTCCGCCAGCGCGTCTTTCTTTTCAGTGATGTTCGGCCAGATTTCCGCCAGCTCGGCGTTCAGCTCGATGAATTCCTGCATGTCATCAGGTACTTCATCTTCCGAGAAGATGGCTTGGGCAGGGCATTCAGGCTCGCACAGCGCACAGTCGATGCACTCATCCGGGTGAATGACCAGGAAGTTCGGGCCTTCGTAGAAGCAGTCCACCGGACAGACTTCTACGCAGTCGGTGTACTTGCACTTGATGCAGTTGTCGGTGACGACGAAGGTCATTTCTAATTCTCTCCTCAGGCGACGGCAGCGGTGCCCTTCCAGTCAGGGCCGCTCGGTTCGGTAGGTTCGCGGCGAGCCAGGCTAATAACTCGACGCTCCGCCAAACCGCGCGGGATTCTAACAGCTTGTGAAGCGCCGCGTTATAACAGAGTCTTCAGTTCATAGAGCATTTCGATAGCTTGACGCGGCGTCATGTTGTCGAGATCGAGCTTGCCGATCTTGTCGATGGCGGGATGCGGCAGGCTGGCGAAAAGATCGCTCTGGTGCGGGACTGCCGGCTCGCTGCGACTACGGGTCGCGGCTTTTGGCACCTCGTGGGGCAGGCTGGAGGTCTCCAGGCGACCCAGATGCTCGCGGGCGCGCTGGATCACCGGAGTGGGTACACCCGCCAGTTGCGCCACTGCCAGGCCATAGCTCTGGCTGGCAGGGCCGGGAAGGACATGATGCAGGAACACGATACGTTCGTTGTGCTCCGTGGCGTTCAAGTGCACGTTGGCCACCAGCGGCTCGCTCTCCGGCAGGACCGTCAGCTCGAAGTAGTGGGTGGCGAAAAGGGTGTAGGCGCGCAATTGAGCCAGACGTTCGGCGGCGGCCCAGGCCAGCGACAGGCCGTCGAAGGTACTGGTGCCACGGCCCACTTCGTCCATCAGCACCAGGCTGCGGTCGGTGGCGTTGTGCAGGATATTCGCGGTTTCGCTCATTTCCACCATGAAGGTGGAGCGGCCGCCAGCCAGGTCATCGCTGGAGCCGATACGGGTGAAGATGCGGTCCACCAGCGACAGTTTGCAGGCGGCTGCCGGCACATAGCTGCCGATATGGGCCAGCAGCACGATCAGTGCGGTCTGACGCATGTAGGTAGATTTACCGCCCATGTTCGGGCCGGTGATGATCAGCATGCGGGTGCTGTCATCCAGCGCCAGGTCGTTGGCCACGAACGGGCTGGTCAGGACCTGCTCGACTACCGGATGACGGCCCTGGTCGATCTGCATGCACGGCTCGTCGACGAAGGTCGGGCAGTTCAGGTCGAGGGTCAGGGCGCGCTCGGCCATGTTGCTCAGCACATCCAGTTCGGACAGCGCGGCGGCGGTGTCCTGCAGTGGCGCCAGATGGCTGATCAGGGTTTCCAGCAGTGCGTCGTAGAGCATCTTCTCCCGGGCCAGGGCGCGGCTCTTGGCCGAGAGTGCCTTGTCCTCGAAGGTTTTCAGTTCGGGAGTGATGAAGCGTTCGGCACCCTTTAGTGTCTGGCGGCGGATGTAATCGACCGGGGCCTGTTCGGCCTGCTTGCTCGGCAGCTCGATAAAGTAGCCGTGGACGCGGTTGTAGCCGACCTTGAGGTTGGCCAGGCCGGTACGGGCCTTTTCCCGGGCCTCCAGATCGATCAGGAACTGTCCTGCGTTCTCGCTGATCGACAGCAACTCGTCCAGTTCGGCGTCGTAGCCGGTCTTCAATACGCCGCCATCGCGGATCACCGCTGGCGGGTTGTCGATGATGGCCTTGTCCAGCAGGTCGGCCAGTTCCGGGTAAGTGCCCGCGATGGCGGCCAGGCGCGCCAGATGCGGCGCCTCCAGCTCGGCCATGGCGTTCTGCAGTTCTGGCAGGGCTCCCAGCGCATCACGCAGTCGCGCCAGGTCGCGGGGACGCGCATTGCGCAAGCCGATACGGGCGAGGATCCGCTCGATATCGCCGATGTCCTTCAGTTGCGGCTGAAGCCGCTCGAAACGGTAGTTGTCGAGCAGACAGCGAATCGAGCCCTGACGTGCCTGCAGGACTTTCAGGTCGCGCAGAGGGCGGTTCAGCCAGCGGGTCAGCAAGCGGCTGCCCATGGCGGTCTGGCAGCGATCGATCACCGATTGCAGGGTGTTGTCGCGGCCACCGGCCAGGTTTACGTCCAGTTCAAGGTTGCGGCGGCTGGCGCCATCGAGGATGACCGTATCGTCCAGGCGTTCGTGCTTGAGGCTGCGCAGGTGGGGCAGGGCAGTACGCTGGGTTTCCTTGGCGTAGCCCAGCAGGCAGCCCGCGGCGCCGATGGCCAGGGTCAGCTTGTCGCAGCCGAAGCCCTTAAGGTCCTGGGTCGCGAACTGCTGGCACAGGCTTTTGCGCGCCGAATCGGGATCGAAGTCCCATGGTGCACGACGGCGAGAGCCACGGCGCTTCTCGGCGGGCAGGCCCTGGGGCCAATCATCCGGAATCAGCAGCTCGACCGGATTGGTCCGCTCCAGCTCGGCCAGCAGGTTTTCCCAGCCCTTGAGTTCCTGCACGGTGAAGTTGCCGCTGGTGATATCCAGCACGGCCAGGCCGAACAGGCGCTCGTCGCCGAGTACCGCCGCGATCAGGTTGTCGCGACGCTCGTCCAGCAGCGCCTCGTCACTGATAGTGCCGGGCGTGATGATACGCACCACCTGGCGCTCGACCGGGCCTTTGCTGGTGGCCGGGTCGCCGATCTGTTCGCAGATCACCACCGATTCGCCCAGTTTCACCAGCTTGGCCAGATAGCCTTCAAGCGAGTGGAAGGGGATACCGCACATAGGAATCGACTGGCCCGCCGACTGACCGCGTGCGGTCAGGGTGATATCCAGCAGTTTCGCGGCTTTTTTCGCATCTTCGTAGAAGATTTCGTAGAAGTCGCCCATGCGGTAGAACATCAGCTGGTCCGGATGCTGGTTCTTCAGCTTCCAGTATTGCTGCATCATCGGGGTGTGTGCGGAGAGGTCGGACATTAAAGGCCTGGGAGCGGTGTCTATGGTGGTGTTAAGCGCCTAATACTACAGGGATTTTTTCAGCGCTGCTGAGGTAGGACTGGACAGATGTAAGCGGTGTTTTCCGACGAGGAGAGGATGAAGCGTGCCAGTATTCGATTGCGGCAAGTATCGCAGAGAACAACGGCCTGAAGGTCTCCAGACCGTTGAAGTCGGTATCAACGCTGCTCGGTATCGGATGCCGAGCTTTCGTTGAATTCGGCAATCCAGGAGGCGACCATCGCTTCCGGATAGTTACGATGGAAATGCCTTCTCCAAGGGTAGGCGCTCTGGCCTGAACCATCTTTGAGCTTGATCTTGCTGGTGTCACAAATGAACTTCGCGGGATTTCCCACTACCACAGTGTTGGCGGCAACATCTTTTCCAACTGAGCTGTGAGCACCGACGAGCGCGCCAGATTTGACGGTAACGCCAGGGAGTACGACAGACATTGTTGCAACCACTGCATAGTCCTCAATAGTCGCGCCAAGCATTACATTGCTAGGCGGATGAGGATCATTGGTCAGTACGACGTAAGGGAAAATCCAGACGTAGTTACCAATGGTGGAGTGCTGGCCGATATGCACGTTGCTATGAAATTTGACATGTTCGCCAATTTCGCAGTGCCCCTGAATATCGGATAGCGTTCCAATTTGAAGTCCTTCACCAGCGACAGTTTTTTCTCGGACTGTAACGCGGTGGCCTGTGGACAACTTCTTGCCAAACGTCGAGCCTTCATAAAACACACTGTGTGAACGAATCACCGCTTCCTCGCCAATGACGAGGGGCTTGCCGTTAGCGAGCGCAGATGGAACACCGATTTCGCAGTGCGAGCCGATCTGTGTGTTATCACCGATTACGACGTTGCCATGAACAATGGTGTAGGGGCCGATGCTGACACCCTTGCCGATTTTTGCGTTTTCGTCGATTAAGGCTGTTGAATGAATCATGCCTGCCTTCATTGGTTTATTGGTTACGGGGATAATCGATGTCAGTACTTGTAAAAACCTTGGCCTGTCTTTCGACCAAGCCTGTTCGATCTGACCATCTTTCTCAGCAGCGGATGAGCACGATACTTTGGGTCGCCCGTTTCATTATGGAGGGTTTCCATGATGGAGAGGTTGACATCATTACCGATCAGGTCAGCCAGTGCCAACGGGCCAATGGGATGGTTGGCACCGAACTTCATCGCCTTGTCGATTTCTTCTGCAGAAGCTACGCCCTCCGCAAGTATGCCAATCGCTTCATTGATCATCGGGATCAGCATCCGGTTGACAATGAAACCCGGCGCTTCGTTTACCAGCACAGGCTCCTTGCCGAGCGATTTGGCGAAGTCGAACGCCCAATCAATGGTTTTGCGAGAGGTTGCGAGTCCAGCAATGATTTCGGTCAATCTCATGACCGGTGCAGGATTGAAAAAATGCAATCCAAGCAGGTTTTCCGGATATGGACAGAGCGAGGCGAGTTCAGTAATGGATAGCGACGAAGTATTGGATGCGAGAATCATGTCTTGCGTCGCCACTTCAGCCAGGCCCGAGAAGATTGCTCTTTTGGCCTCCATGTTTTCAGCAATTGCCTCAATCACGAGTTGCGAATCGACAACTTGCTCATAGCGATGGATGATCTGGATTTTTTCGGCGTAATTGCTTGCCAGCGTCGAATCCAGGCGCCCCTTCCTGACCTGCTGGCTCCAGAGGTTGCGTAAAGACGACGCGGCATCCTGAACGTTGAGAGTTTCCCTTCCCATCCAGCGAATGGAGCCCACGTTGTCGGATTGTGCCAGGACCTGGACGATACCTTTGCCCATGACACCTGTACCGATCACTGTGACGCAGACGCGCCCCTCGTTACCATTCACGGTATGCAACTCCCTTTCCGACTTGAAAATGGCTGCATCATAGTCAATAAAGCGACTTTTATACAGGACGCACCTCGGCCGAATCCGACCAAGCGGAGCCTATCTGGGTGCCGAGTAGTGGCTGGTGCACGGTTCAATTGCATTTCTATATCCGCCCCTGCATTATGCATTCCATGCAAAAGCGCAATGTAGCCTCCGTTCTCAAGTCACTGCTGGATCGCCACGGGATCTCCGCCACGGAGCTGCACCGGCGCACCGGCGTCCCTCAATCAACCTTATCGCGGATTCTCGCCGAAAAAATCGTCGATCCGTCGGACAAGCACATTTCGAAGATCGCCCAATATTTCGGTGTGAGCACTGACCAGTTACGTGGCCGTGTCGAGTTGGGCGAGAACCGTGAGATCGATCCTGGTCACGACGAGTTGCGCGATATCAGCCTGTGGGACGATGAAACCCCCGTCGAGGACGACGAGGTGTCCGTTCCTTTTCTTCGTGAGGTCGAGTTGGCAGCAGGATCAGGAAGATTCGTCATCGAGGAAAGCGAGCGCGCCCGCCTGCGTTTCGGCAAGCGCAGCCTGCGCCACAACGGTGTGCAGTTCGACCAGGCCAAGTGCGTGACGGTACGTGGCAACAGCATGTTCCCGGTACTGCGCGACGGCGCCACGGTGGGCGTGAATACGGGCAAGTGCTCGATCGGCGACATCATCGACGGCGACCTCTACGCCATCAACCACAACGGCCAATTGCGCGTGAAACAACTCTATCGCCTGCCTACTGGCATTCGCCTGCGCAGCTTCAATCGCGACGAGCATCCTGACGAGGACTACAGCTTCCAGCAGATGCAGGAAGAACAGATTGCCATCCTTGGTCATGTGTTCTGGTGGGGCATGTTCGCTCGCTGATCGTCACCCCGACACCCATGAAAACCCGCCTCGGCGGGTTTTTTTTTCGCCTCTCCAAAACCGCTCCAGGCCAATGCCGGCAAGGGTTCCATGCGCTCGTGCAAATCCACTGATGCAAATATTTCCAAAAATGCATTGACTGTATATGCATCCATGCATAGAGTTCGTTCCAAGCCGGCCAGACACCGGCGGCGAGAAAGGCAGCGATGAACAGGCCTCGACTGTTCAGAGGGTTGGCAACTGACCCGGGTGTGCAGCGTAAAGCACCAAGAGCAGTTATCCGGCGGGCAGGTGGCCGCGGCCGGAGGAACAATTCGAAGCGGAAGCGTCCAGCGCACCAGTAGTGGCGGGCGTTTCAACGACGCATTACTGAAGGGCCCAGGCAAGTCCCGGGCTTTTTGGAATGCCGAGTGACAACTCGGTCCCATTCCCCGTTCGGCCCGTCGCTGTACGGGAAAACAAAGGAGGCAGGACCGTGACAAGCGAGCAACAGACGTTGCTGGAAATGCCGATCTGGCTGGTGATCGTCCTGGCGTTGCTAGGTGGGGTCTCCGGCGAGATGTGGCGAGCAGACAAGGCCGGCGCCCGGGGTGGCGCCTTGCTCAGGCGGTTGGTATTGCGCTCGGGGGCCTGCATGGTCTGCGGTGTCTCCACCGTGATGCTGCTGTATGCCAGCGGCCTTTCCATGTGGGCGGCCAGTGCCCTGGGCTGCCTGACCGCGGTGGGTGGTGCGGATATCACCATGGGCCTTTACGAGCGCTGGGCGATCAAACGCCTGGGCTTGGGCACTGAAAGCAAGGAGAGATCATGAGCGACCTCAATCAATTGCATCAGGCCATCAGTGCCACCATTGCCGCGGCAATGCCGCAACTGGCAACCGTCGGCAGCCATGCAGTGGTGCAAGAGGGCAGCGTGCTACCGGCGCTCTTTCATTCAATCGTCAGGCTGAAGCCAGGTATCGATCCTGGTGACGGGCATTCGTGCATCGACGCGACATTCGAGGCGCGCATCCATGTCGATGCAAGTCACCCGCAAGCCGCACAGAACGCGTCCACCCTGGCGACACAGTTGGTGGGCCTGCTGCGCAAGCAGTACTGGGAGATCGACTTCGTCGAAGAGGCCCGCGTTACCAAGGCGCGACCGTTGTATGGCACGCCGTCGGCCTGGCGGGTGCGCTGGAAACAGGTGTTGCATCTGGGCGAGGCGCAGTGGCCCTGGCCGAACCAGCCACCGGGGTCGTTGGTATTTGCCTTCGACCCGGACGCGGGGTCTGGTAACGAGGGTAACTACAAGTCCCCGGAGGACTTCGCATGAGCTATGCCAGTGCGATGCATGACCGCATGATCGCCGGTCTGCTGATTCCCTGCCGGGTGGTGGCGGTCGATCTGGCGGCGGCCAGGGTACGGGTTTCCGATGGTGCTGGCTGGACCAGCGCCTGGGTGCGCTGGCACAGCCAGGCTGCCGGCAAGGCCCGACACTGGCGGGTGCCGAGCCTTAACGAGCAGGGCATGCTGATCAGTCCCAGCGGCGAACCCGCCCAAGGCACTTTCGTCCCCGGCCTTTATGGCAATGCCGGCGGCCCGCCGGACAACCGCGAGCATGTCGAAGTCTGGCGTTTCGACGATGGCGGCTCGTTGATCTACGACTGGCAGGCCAGCAGCTACAGCATTGAACTGCCAGGCGGAACCATCAACCTCAAGGTCGGCGCGACCACGCTGACCGCAACCCCCGACGCGATCACCCTGACCTCTGGCAGCCTGACCTTGAATGGCCCGGTGCAGATCAACGGGACCTTGCAGGTGGCGGGGGATATCCACGGCGGCGGCGCGATCATCGATACGGCCGGGAACACGCCCAATCACAAGCACTGAAACCAGCCCGCCGATGCGGGCTTTCTTATGCCAAGGAGAACGCCATGGCATTTACGAAAAACAAGTCCGGGCCCGACGGCGCCGAAGGAGCATCGCCATGATCGGAATGGACCGCCGCTCAGGCCAACCGCTCTCGGGCCTCGCCCACCTGCGCCAGTCCATCGAGGACATCCTCACCACGCCGTTGGGCAGCCGGCGCATGCGCCCGGATTACGGCAGCAAGCTGCGCCGCTTCGTCGACCTGCCGGTCAACGAAGGCTGGAAAAGCGCGGTACAGGCCGAGGTGGCGAGGTCCCTGGTGCGCTGGGAGCCGCGTCTGAAACTGGAACGGGTCCGGGTACTGGCAGTGTTGGACGGGCAGATCAGCCTGCAACTGACCGGGCAATACCTGGGCGACAGCCAGATCCTGGAGGTGACGGCATGAGTATCGTGAGCCTTTCGGCGCTGCCCGCGCCGCAGGTACTGGAAGACCTGGATTTCGAGGAGATCTTCCAGGCGGACCTGGCGACCTTCCGGTCGCATATGGGCGATAGCTGGACTGCACAACTGGAAAGCGATCCGGTGACCAAACTGCTTGAAGTCGGCGCCTATCGCACCCTGCTCAACCGGGCGCGGGTCAACGACGCAGCCAAGGCGCTGCTGCTGGCGTATGCACAAGGCAGCGACCTCGACCAGCTGGCGGCCAATGTGCAACTGCAGCGTTTGGTGGTGCGAGCCGCCGATCCGAGCACGGTGCCGCCGACCGAGGAAGTCCTGGAAGAAGACGATGCCCTGCGTGAGCGGATCGAACTCGTCTACGAAGGGCTGACCACTGCGGGGCCGCGCAACAGCTACATCCTGCATGCCCGCAATGCCTCGGGGCAGGTGGCCGATGCCACGGCGGAAAGTCCGTCGCCAGCGGTGGTGGATGTGACGGTGCTGAGCCTCGCTGACGATGGCATTGCCAGCCCCGAGTTGCTGGCGCAGGTCGCGGCCTATCTCAATGACGACCAAGTACGCCCGGTGGCTGATCGGGTGACGGTACGTAGCGCAGAGATCCTGCCCTATCGCATCGAGGCAATCTTGCATATGGAGAGCAACGGGCCGGAAACCGAAGCGATCCTGGTCGAGTGCCGCCGCCGTCTGCAGAACTGGATCAATCCGCGTCGGCGCTTGGGGGTGGAGATCTCCCGCTCGGCGATAGACGCGCAATTGCATATCAGCGGTGTCGGTCGGGTCGAGCTGATCGACTGGCAGGACCTGCGTCCGAGCAAAGGCCAGGCCGCCTGGTGCCATGAGTTCAGCGTGAGCGCAGGAGACTGATATGGCTAGTCTCTTGCCGCACAGCAGTACTTTGCTGGAACGGGGCATCGAAACCGCATCCGCGAACATGCTCGAGATTCCGTTGCGCACGTTGTACAACCCTGACACCTGTCCCACGCACCTGCTCCATCACCTGGCGCTGGCCTGGTCGGTGGACCGTTGGAACGAGAGCTGGCCGGAAGAGGTTAAGCGCGCGGTGATCCGTAGCTCGTTCGGCGTGCACGCCCGCAAGGGGACCATCAGTGCCCTGCGGCAAGTGGTCGAGCCCTTCGGTTACCTGATCGAGGTCGCTGAGTGGTTCACCACCTCGCCGCAAGGTGTGCCCGGGACCTTCGCGCTGAAGATCGGGATTTCCGACAAAGGTATCAGCGAAGAAACCTACGAGCAGATGACGGCCCTGATCGACGATGCGAAGCCCGTCAGCCGACACCTCACCGGCATTGCCATCACCCTCGACAGCAAGGGTTACCTGCGCACTGTTTTCAGTGTCAGTGAAGGCGACTACATCGACATTCATCCGCCGACCTCACGTGTGATCGAGGTCAGCGGCAACCACGGCTTCATCGGCCGTGACCATCAAATCGAAACCCTGGACGTTTACTCATGACTGACCAGAACAGCCAGTTCTTCGCGATCCTCACTGCGGTGGGGGAGGCCAAGCAGGCCAACGCGAACGCCTTGGGCGTACCCTGGACCTTCGCCCAGATGGGTGTAGGCGACGCGAACAACACCGACCCCGTGCCGGTGAGCACCCAGACCAAACTGATCAACGAGCGCCGTCGTGCCCCGTTGAACCAGATCTCGGTAGACCCGAACAATCCCAGCATCATCGTTGCCGAGCAGGTGATTCCGCCTGACGTCGGCGGCTGGTGGATCCGCGAGATCGGCCTGTATGACGCTGCCGGTGATCTGGTGGCGGTGGCCAACTGTGCGCCTAGCTTCAAGCCGCTGCTCTCCCAGGGCACCGGCAAGACCCAGGTGGTGCGCTTGAACATCATCGTCACCAGTTCGGCGAATGTGCAGTTGAAGATCGACCCCGCCGTGGTCCTGGCCACGCGCGAGTATGCCGACTCCCTGATCCTGAACGTATTGCCGCCGAACAAGGCGGCTGGTACCTACACGCAGGTTCGCATCAACAATCGCGGTGTCGTTCAACAGGGGTACAACCCGACTACCTTGGCTGGCTACGGCATCACCGATGCGATGCCCAAGGAAGCTGGCGGGCTGATGACCGGCGCACCGCTTATCGAAGGCGCGCTCTCGGACCTGCGGAGCACGCAATTCATTGCCGTCACTCCGAATACGCCTGACAAGCCCGCCGCGTTCAACTATGGAGCAGGGTTTCATGTCCACTGGCCTCAGGGCAGTCGTTATGCTTTCGAGATGCTCTCGGCCGTGGTGGGTGAGTGGTACGGCGTGCGCAAGCTTGACGACAACGGGCAGGGAACGTGGCGCAATCTCTGGCACAGCGGCAACTTCACACCCGAGCTGAAAGCCGACCTGGCCAGTCCGACCTTCACCGGTACTGTACGGGTTCCTGATGTTGTGGCCGGCAATGCGAGCAACCAGGCTGCGAATACCAAGTTCGTGAAGGATGCCATTGCGGCGCTGGTGGGCTCATCGCCTGCTGCCCTGGACACACTCAATGAGTTGGCCGCTGCGCTTGGCAACGATCCCAACTTTGCATCGACCATGACCAACGCGTTGGCGGGGAAGGCGGCTAAGGCCACCACTCTCGAGGGATATGGAATCACCAACGGACTTCGTGTCGATCAACCGAGTAGTCAACGTCCATCGCTGTATTCGAACAGCGTGGGGGGAGACGAGAACGCTGGCACAGGCGCAGCCCTGGAAATTCGCGAAGCACAGCTGGTGGGAGCGTCCAATACGAGTTTCGCTTATGCGCCGCGGATTCTGTTCCATTGGGCGGGTGCTGCGTCAGGTTCGCTGGGAATGAATGCCACCGGGCATCCGGCGTGGAATGGCAAGAACATGCTGCTCGCTGGCGATGTGGAAATCACTGGAAAAGCGGACAAGGCGACGACACTCGCCGGGTATGGCATTACCGATGCATATACCCGGGCGCAGACCAATGCCACGATAGACAGCACCATAACGGCGTTGCGTGGAGGGGTCGGCTCAGGCCTGGATACACTGCAGAAACTGGCGCTCGCCATTGGTGGCGATGGCAATTTTGCCTATTCCGTGCAAGGCCGTATCGACGCCAAGGCCACCAAGGCGACTACCCTGGGCGGCTATGGCATCCAGGATGCCTATACCAAGGGCGAGGTAAACGCCGCCATTGCCGAGGTCAACACCAGCGTTTCGACGAAACTCGACAAAAGCGGCGGTACAGTCTCCGGACTGCTGATGATCAGTAATCCCAATCAGACCAATACCCAGTCGGGCTTCATTCTCCATAACCCGGCATCCCCCACGGGTTGGGTCACCGCAGCACTGGGTACTGACACCAGCAACGTGAAGCTCTCCTTCCAGGGTGGGCAGAACACCCTTTACCTGCGCAACCACGCCACCCAGTACGCCGCCCTTGATGCGGGCAACGTGACATCCAATGGGTACTCCTGTCATACGGAAGCAACGTTCCTCAAGCCATCGGCAGAGCGGTGGATATCGATATCTACTCCTAGTGGTGCCACTGTTCTGCCGTCAGGCGGGACCTGGGCCTATTACCTCATGAACTACAACACCTATGGGGCAGCACTTAGTGGCGCCGCAGGCATGGCCGCTGGCGGGGCTACGATAAACAACGGGCAATGCCATGGGTTTGCCTGGAGGGTCCAATGATGAGTGCAGCAATGGAACAAGAAATGGATCCCCAAAAAGCCAATCCGCCACTTGCGCTCATCAAGGATATCCAGCGCAAGGCCGACGGCACCTTTATCGTCGACTGCAACGGTTATCCGTTCCACGCCACGGCTCAAGAGACCCCGGTTATCCATGCCCAGATCCTCGACATGCTCGAGGCCGGGGAGCCGTGTTCGGAATTCGTCGAGCCGACGCTCTCCGAGGCCGACCTGCAAGCTGCAGAGCGCAGTTGGCGCGACGCAGAACTCGAACGCTGGCTCTGGCTGCGCGAACGTCATCGCGACCAGCAGGAAATCCAGCTCGATACGACGCTGAGCAACGAGCATTTCAGCGAACTGCTGACCTACTTCCAGGCTCTGCGCGACTGGCCGCAATCCAGTCTCTTCCCGGCCAGCGAGCAGCGTCCGCAACGGCCTGTCTGGCTCTCCGAACATCTCGCTTGAAACCTCGCATCACGCGTGTGGTGTCGTTTCTCTCCCTGAAGAATCGAATGGTTTCGTAGGCCGAAGCTGTTCGTTGGAGTTTTCATGACTAATACAAATGAAGTGACCACTTACATCGGTGTTTCACCGGACGACTTCGGTGCTGCCGGTGATGCCGTAACCGACGACCTGGACAAGGTTCGCCTGGCGCTCAACGAGGCGATGAGCAAGCGCATTCCGCTGATCCTGAACAAGACCTACGCAATCGATGGCGCCCTGACCATCGAGAACCAGAATGGTTTGGTGATCGAGGGTAGCGGTGGCCTGCGCAGCATCAGTTCCACGGCAACCTGCGTGCTCGAGATCAAGAACTGCACCTCCATCGTGGCCCGGCCCGGCCTGCACGTTGACGGGCAGTCTCGGGAAAACATCCAGTGCGCAATCAAGGTCTGGGCAACTGGCAGTGGTACCTGCTCGCTGCACTCGCTGGGTTTCAACGTGGTCAATGCCGTGGTCGGCTGGCAGTTCGGCGACTTCTCTGCACCGGACAATCTGCTATCGGAAATCGTCGTCCACAACGGCTACACCTACAACGTGCCGCAACCAATCGTGGCGATCGGTGCGCAGACGGTAATCGAGGTTGCCAGCTATCAGCTGGTCAGCGCCGGGGTTGGGGCACTGGCAGAAAAAGCCCATGTGCTCGCGACGGTTCATGGTGCGACGCTGGTCATCAACTCCGGGGAGTGCCCCATGCCCGCCATCAGCTCGGGGTTTGGATTCCTGTGTTGTCCGATTGCCGCGACCAGTACCTACAACCTCTACGGCGACATCGTGCTTCAGGGAGTCTCCGTAGAGAATGCCAGTGTCATGTTCCTTGCCTACAACCCGCGCTCGGTTCCATCGGTAAAACCGGGCACTGGTGGCCTGAGGATGTCTGGCTGCCGGGGCTACCACACCTACCCCGGTATCTCTTTCCAGGGCGCGGCGGACTTCAGCGGCCGGGTGGTGGTCGATGCCACGAACAACTTCTATCGGGGCAACGTGACCAACGCGAAGCTGGCGTCCTGGCAGGGGCCGGTGGAGTACTGGATCGATCCGCTGGCCTTCGACAGCAACTGGACGCGAGGGCTGGCAGGCTTTTCGGGTGGGATTGCGATCTTCCCTTACCAGCAGATCTTCGAAGCGAGCTACCTGGCCGGGGCCACCTTCCAGCCCGGCGTATCGGACCTGGTTTTCAACAGCGTGCCGGCAAGACCGGAGAACGCGCATTTCTATTCCTGCTACGACCTTTCGACTGGCGTTTTCACGGTGCCGGTGGGGGGACTCAAAGGCGTGGTCGCCACGCTCTCGTTCAACTGTGGCCAGCCGTCGCCGGCCTCGTCGCTCGAGGTTTACATCAATGGCGCGCTTTTCGACCAGGCAGGAGCCAACACCCATTACTGCAACGGCAACTTCGTGCTTGGCGATCTCTCTGCCGGAGATACCGTCTCGTTCAAGTTTGCCAATGCTGGCGCAGCATTCGCCGCAACGGGGGGCGGCAAGGACCGCATCACCCTGTCTGCCCGGCGTTGAACAGCGCAGTGCAATTACTGCTGTTCTGAACACCCGCCTCATCCTGGCGGACCCATCCCGATAACCATGATCACTCTCGAAGGCCCCGCAACGACGGGGCCTTCTCACATCTGGAGAAATACCAATGAGTGGATTCTTCCACGGCGTTACCGTCACCAACGTCGACACCGGTGCTCGCAGCATCGCGTTGCCGTCTTCGTCCATCATCGGCCTGGTCGATACCTTCACCGAAGGCCCGACCGCCACGGCCAAGGCCAACGACCTGGTGCTGATCACCAGCGAGCGTGAAGCCATCGCCGCATTCGGCGCCGATGCCGCCATCACCAAGGCCTGCCAGGCCATCTATGCCCGGGCCAAGGCGGTCATCGTCGCTTGCGGCGTGGCCAAGCTCACCGACGCCGCCGAGCAGACCTCGGCGATCATCGGTGGCGTCGAAGCCGACGGCAAGCGTACCGGCCTGCAGGCGCTGCTCGACGGCAAGAGCCGTTTCAACGCCCAGCCGCGCCTGCTGGTGACCCCGAAACACAGCGCCACCCAGGCGGTGGGCACCGCCCTGGTCGCCCTGGCCGACAAGCTGCGCGGCCTGGCCATCATCGACGGTCCGGGCACCACCGACGAGGCCGCCCTGGCCTACGCGGAAAACTTCGGTGCCAAGCGCGCGTTCATGGTCGACCCGGGCGTGAAGTACTGGGACACCAGTGCCGACGCCACCGTCGATGCGCCGGCTTCGGCCTGGGTCGCCGGTCTGTTCGCCTGGACCGACAACGAGTACGGCTTCTGGGCCTCGCCGTCGAACAAGGAGTTCGTCGGCATCACCGGCACCACCCGTGCCGTGGAGTTCCTCGATGGCGACGAGACCTGCCGCGCCAACCTGCTGAACAACGCCAACATCACCACCATCATCCGTGATGACGGCTTCCGCCTGTGGGGCAACCGCACCCTGTCCAGCGATGCGAAGTGGGCTTTCGTCACCCGCGTGCGGACCATGGACATCGTCATGGACGCGATCCTCTACGGGCACAAGTGGGCGGTGGACCGCTCGATCACCGCGACCTACGTCAAGGACGTGACCGAAGGCCTGGAAGCCTTCATGCGCGACCTGAAGGCCCAGGGCGCGATCATCAACTTCGAGGTCTATGCCGACCCGGAGCTCAACACCGCCAGCCAGCTGGAGCAGGGCAAGGTGTACTGGAACATCCGCTTCACCGACGTCCCACCTGCAGAAAACCCCAACTTCCGCGTCGAGGTCACCAACCAGTGGTTGACCGAAGTCCTCGACCAAGCCGCTTAAGGAGCAATACACATGGCAATGATTCCGCAAACCCTGGCCAACCTGAACCTGTTCGTCGATGGCGTCAGCTTCCAGGGCAATGTCAGTAGCCTGACCCTGCCCAAACTGTCGCTGAAACTCGCCGAGCAACGCTTCGGTGGCATGGACACTCCGGTCGATATCGACCAGGGCATGGAAAAGCTCTCCGCCGAGTTCGCCACTGCCGGTGTTCGCCCGGAGTCGCTGAAGTTCTTCGGCCTGGCCGACAACTCGGCGTTCAACGGCACCTTCCGCGGTGCATTCAAGGGCCTGAAAGGCGCGATCACCCCGGTCGTCGTCACCCTGCGCGGGGCACTGACCGTCGTCGAAATGGGCGAATGGAAGACCCCGAGTGAAAGCTCGGTCAAGCACACCGTTTCCCTGACCTACTACAAGCTCGAGATCGATGGCCGGCTGATGTACGAAATCGACCCGCTGGGCATGAAACGGGTCATCAACGGTGTTGACCAGCTCGCTGCCCAACGTACCGCCCTCGGTCTCTGAAACAAGGACAAGCTCGTATGACGCAAGCAACGAAAGTACCCGCCTGGTTGACCGTCAGTGCCGACCGTGTTGTGGTCAGGCTCAGCCGTGCCACCGAGGCCAACGGCGTGCAGGTCGACAGCCTGTCGCTACGCGCGCCGACCGTGCGCGACCTGCGTGCCGCGCAATCGGGTGGCGCCGACGACGAGATCCGGGAGATGAACCTGTTCGCCTCCCTCGCCGAAGTCGGTGTCAAGGATCTTGAGGGCCTCACCCTGAAGGACTATAGCCGCCTGCAGACGGGCTATTTTCGTCTGGTGCAAGACGACGAGCTTTGATCCCTCAAGGCAAAAGGCGGCAGCGAAGCGGCTCGCGAAAGAGCTGAACTTCTCTGCCGCCGAGATCATGACCATGTCGTACTGCGACATGGTCTGGTGGCTCACAGAGTGAGCCGGGTTTGCGCGCAGGGAGGACGATATGGCGAGCGAACTGGGAGGGACGGCAACAGTTGTAGTCGGCAGTGCAGTGGTCAGTACGGTGGGCACTGCCTTTGGCACGATTCTCAACACGATCGAGAACCGCCTCAAGCAATTGGAGCAGCAAGGTAATCGAACCACGGTGCTGCGCACCACCATCAAGGAGGCCACGGACCTCGAACAGCAACTCGGGGCGGTGGGGGACAAGGGCTCCGACGCCGCTGCCGATCTGCAGATACGGTTGGACAAGGTCAGGAAGAATCTCCGCGACCAGCAGGTGGATGTCTCGCGTCTGACCGAGACCTATGAATCCCTCGGTCGAGTGATCGAAGGCATCGAGCAGCAAAGGAAGGGCCTGCAATCGATTGCCGAGGGCAAGCAACTGCTCGGTAAATCCAGGACCGTGATCACCAGCATGATGAAACCGGTGCAAACGGCAGCCACGTTCGACAACAAGGTCGGAGAGGTCGTCGGCAACGCCGGTGTTCGTGGGTTGGAGGAGAGGGCTGCGGCGAAGGCGCTGGTCTCTGGCAAAGCCAGCGAGATTTCGCGCGACACGGGAATGGATGCCGCTGGCGCAGTAGGTCTGATTGGTCAGTTGGTTCAACAGGGGCTCAAGCTGGACAAGGCCCTGGAACTGGCGCCGTCGGTGGCGAAGTTCTCGGTCAGTCAGGGGGTGGATCAGAAGGAGGCGGTGCAACTGGCCGTAGCCTTGTCAAAGTCGGATGTCGACTCGGGCGCCAAGATGGAGTCGGTGCTCGGTGGCTATGCCGCGCAAGCAGCTGCGGGTGAACTGCGGATCGCCGAGATGACCCGGTCGGTCACCAAGTTGTTGCCGGAGATGACTGCAAAGGGGCTGAAAGGCGGTTATGCCGCCCAGCAGCTCGGCGCGATGACCCAGGCCCAAGCGGCCGGGGGGATCGATGCGGCAGCGGGCGTGGAGAACATCAAAGGTGCCCTTGCCACACTGAAACCAGGCACTGTGGTCGAAAACGCCAGTCAGTTTGAAAAGGCAATGGGCTCGGAACAGGCCCGCAAAGGTTATGCCACCGCCATGGAGGCCTCGGCACAGGGCAGTGGTGCGCTCGACAGCCAGATGGATCAGCGTCGAGCGGACCCTGGCTATCAGTTGCAGGCCGCTTCCAACTCCCTGGAGGAATTGAAGCGCAGCTATGGCGCGATTCTGCTGCCTTACGTTGGAAAGGCAGCAGAAGGTTTCACCACCGTCACCCAGGCAGTGACGGATCTGATGAACAAGTGCCAGCCAGTAGTGTTGGTGCTTTCCGGTCTTGCGGCGGGTGTAGCGGCGTTGGGAGCAGCCGCTGGTGCCTACAGGATCGGCAAGGGCGTCCTGGATGTAGGGCGCGGCATGTACAAGCAGTCCTCCGGGAGTGCCGGCGGGCAAGGTCGAGGTTCTGTCGCTGCTTCGCTGACCAGGGTTGCGCTCGACGCCCTTGGGCTCGGAGGTTCAAGTAATGATGGGCCCGCCGCGGCGAGCAATGCGGGTGGCAGCCTGGCCGCTCGCAGCCAGCCGGTAGACGTGCGTGTGGTGAACATGGGCGATCTGCGCTGGCGGCCTGTCGGCAATGCGGGCGATGGCTACGGCGGTAGAAAAAACACGACGGGATCCGGGGTGGAGACGAATGCAGTCCGGCCCCCTGAAAAGGCAACCGTGTCGGGCAATCAGCAGCAAGGTCGGAAAGAGAAGGCAAAGAAAAAGAAAGGCCAGCAGAACATATTTGGCAATGACATTCATGAGATCAGCGTAGGGCCGCGGGATTTTGCCTACAACTCCGGAGTTCCAGGTGATTCGCCGGCCATGGGTTTTGCGGGCTCCTCGGGCAATAAAAAACGAGCCCAGGGGAAAGTGAAAAACCGAGGCCGGCGAGGCGGGGCAGGCGACGACTCCGAAAACATGCGCTTTTCGCAGCATGACGATATCTACGGTTCTGGGGTTCTCGGCGATTTTTTAGGCTCGAGTTTCTCGGGGGGCCGCCGAGCGGTCAGTTCGCCGGGTTTCGGTTCCTCTTTATCCATGGGCGCCATGAAGGGCGCGCTAAAGCGTTTGCCGGGCGCGAGCCTGGTCGATGGCGCCATGATGGCTCTGGACGTGGTTCGCAATGCGACCACGCCCGAAGAGCGAGCCGAGGGGCTTGGAACAGCGGCGGGAACGGCGGGTGGCTCGATGGCCGGTGGTGCCATCGGCGCAGCCATAGGACAGGTTCTTATCCCCATACCTGGTGTGGGGGCAGCCATTGGCGGCATGGTCGGTGCCTCGCTTGGTGCTGACGCGGGGGCGGACTTCGGTGCCTGGCTGGGAAGACTCTGGAGCGGCAGTGGCGACAAGGAGAAACCATCCACTTCACCGCAGACGCAGATCGCGGCGACGAGCAACTCGAGTTCACCGGTCGATCGGCATGTCGGTGAAGTTTCCCGCTCGTGGCGCGAGGGGCAAGCGGCGGACATGCCAGGGTTGGAGCGGGTATCGGTTGTCCACCCACTCGATGCCGTGTCGGCCGGTGCGTCGCCGCCGCTTCCGGGCAACAGTTCGTTGCCCACGACGGCTTCCGGTCCGGTCCAGCAGAACATTGTCCTTTCCCCCAGCATCCCGATCACGGTACAGGGCAACATCACCGACCCCAACGACCTGGTGCGCATGCTGGCACCCGCTATCCAGCAAATGTTCAGTGATCTTGCCGCAAAGGCAAACCAGGGCAGTTCGCTCTGGGATAACCCGGCGACCACCTACATCGCTTGAGGAGACGGCATGGCCTACATGGAATCAATGCAATCCAGCCTGCGCTCGCTGGTAGCGGCGGGCGAAGCCGGGCGGCGCAGTGCCGATGAAATGCTGGGGCCCTTGAATGGCGCCGTCAGCGATATCACCGGTGCAGCCACCGAGCTGGAAAACCTGCCCTTCGTGGGCGAGGCAATTGGCAAAAAACTGCAACGCACCATGCGCGCCATCGAGGTGGCGCAGTCGACGGTGGGGATGGTTGCGGTAAAGTACAACCAGGCGGTCAGCGTGATCGCTGAGGTCGAGAGCCGTCTGGAAAGCTTTTCGGAACAGGCGGGCAAGGCCGCTGCCGCGATCAACCGGGTTGCGGGCAAGATCAGTCCCTCGTTAGGGACGATCCTGCCGACCGGGTCGTTCGCACCCCAGACCACCCCGGCGGAGGATGCGGTCAAACCGTTCCCGCATCTGTTGATTCTCCAGCCGCTGACTAACGGGGCAGAGGCCTTTTACTTCAACCTCGATACCGCAGCCTTCAACCAGTTCAAGCGGACCAAGGCCTTCAACTGGGCCGGCCAGGATCGTCTATCGCGCAGCAAGGCGCAGCAGGCGATCGCGATGGGCGAGGACAAGATCACCCTCGAAGGGGCTATCTTCCCCACGTTCAGGGGCGGGCTCGGTCAGTTGCAACGCCTGCGCAGCATCGGTCAGCAGTTGCAACCGCTGAGCCTCAGCACCGGCTACGGGGAGATTCTCGGTAACTGGTGCCTGGTCAGCGTCAGCGAAACCCAGGACAACCTCATGGCTGGCGGCATCCCGGGCCAGCAAGCCTTCACATTGGAGTTCGTGAGCTATGGCGACGATATGCAGAACGTCTGAGGGGGATCTGCTCGATACCTTGTGCCAGCACTACTACGGGCATCTGCGCGGATGTGTCGAAGCGGTTCTGGATGCCAACCAGGGGCTGGCCGATGAGGCCCAACCGTTTCGCGCCGGTGTCCTGATCAGGCTGCCGCAGTTGTCCGCCGCGACCGATGCCACGGTCATGCTGTGGGATTGAGTCATTCGCAGCATCAGACCCCGCCTTGTGCGGGGTTTGTTTTTTCTGGAGCCTGAACATGCAGCCTGTATTTCGCGTCATTGCCGATGGCAAGGACATCACTGCGCTGATCAACGACCGTGTGCTGTTGTTGCGTACCACCGACAAGGCGGGGATGGAGTCCGATGATTTCGAACTCAGCCTCGATGATCGCGACAGTGCATTGGCCTTGCCTGCGCGTGGTGCGCAACTGGAAGTCTATCTGGGTTATGCAGGTCAGGAGCTGACACGGCTGGGACGCTACACAGTGGACCAGATCGACCTGTCCGGCCCGCCCTCGACCATGGCGATCCGTGGCAAGTCGGCGGACATGCGCGGTACTGGAAAGACCATTCGCAGTGGAAGCTGGGAAAGCATCGCTCTGCAACAGGTCGTTCGCGATATCGCCGCGCGCAACGGCTGGCAGCCGCAGTGTCCGGTCACCACGGTCATTCCTCGGGTCGATCAGCTCAATGAATCGGATTTCAACTTTGTTACTCGCATCGCCGTGCAGTATGGCTGTACCGCCAAGATTGCCGACGGAGCGCTGCTGGTGCTGCCGCGGCAGGCCGGCAAGAGCGCCAGTGGCAAGGACCTTGGGGTGGTAAGCGTAGGGATGCACGACGTCCGGCGCTGGAAGTTTCACCTCCAGGACAGGGGCACGGTCAAGGCGGTGCAGACCCGCCATCAGGATCAGGCGACGGGACAGCAGAATACTGCAGAGGCGTCCAATGAAAACGCTCCGGAGGATATCGAGGCGGTGTTCGTCGATCGTCACATCTATCCGAACAGATCAGCCGCCGAGCAAGCAGCCAAGGCACGTCTGGAGGCTTTCAAGCGCAGCACCGCCACGGTCTACCTGGAGATGGCCGGGCGTACCGACCTGTTCGCCGAACGCATGCTGCGGGTGCAAGGTTTCAAGGATGGTCTCGATGGCGATTACCTGATCGATACCGTGACCCAGACGTTCACTGCTTCTGGCTGGGATACCACCGTGCAATGCAACGGCACTAACCAGGGCAAGTCCACGGCGAAAAGCCGGAAAACCACACAAACCAAACCGCTCAAGGCCGAGCAGAGCGAGGGGCCTAAATGAATCTGACCGAAGCCGATCTCTTCCGTATCTACCCCAACGCCCGCTCTTCAGCGGGCGTTTTCGTTCCGGCCCTGAATGCCGCCATGGCGCACTGGGGCATCGACAATCCGCGGCGGATGGCCGCCTTTCTCGCCCAGATCGGTCATGAGTCGGGGCAGCTGCGCTATGTGAAGGAGTTGGGTGGCGAGCAATACCTGGCTCGCTACGACACCGGCAACCTGGCCCTGCGTCTGGGCAATACGCCGGAGGCCGATGGCGATGGCCAGCTGTATTGCGGCCGTGGCCTGATCCAGATCACCGGGCGCAACAACTATCGCGCCTGCAGCGTTGCCCTGTTCCAGGACGAACGCCTGCTGGCCCGGCCACAGATGCTCGAAGAACCCCAGTGGGCCACCGAATCGGCGGCCTGGTTCTGGCATTCTCGCGGGTTGAATCAGCTTGCTGATCGCGGCGAGTTCAACCGCATCACCCGGCATATCAATGGCGGCCTCAACGGCCTGGAGGACCGTCTCAAGCTCTGGGCCCGGGCGCGGGAGGTGCTGTGTTGAGCCGTGTGAATGCGGTCGCCGTTGTATTGGCGGTACTGGCGGCCTGTGCGCTGACCTGGCAGGTCCAGGCGTGGCGCCATGGGCGGGAAATGGCCCTGCGCGAAAGTGAATATGACCGCGAACGCCTGCAACTGGCGCAGGGCGCTGCTGCGCAGTTGCAGGAAGAACAGCAGCGGCGCCTGGCCCTGGAGCAGCGCGTGCAGTCCGCCGACCAACTTCATTCTCGGGAGCTTAGCGATGCCCAACAGACTCAGGCTCGTCTGCGCGACCGGCTGGCTACTGCTGATCTGCGGTTGTCAGTCCTCCTCGCCAGCGACGCCGACAGCACCACTGTGCCTGCCGCCGCCGGCGCCGGCGGCGTGGTTCATGATCCCCCGCGAGCCCGACTTGACCCGGCGCATGCTCGACGAATTGTCGCCATCACCGGCGACGGTGACGAAGGACTGATCGCATTGCGCGCCTGCCAGGCCTACGTGCGCGCACTGGCGTTCTGAGTGGTGTAGGGTAGGGCAGTTTTTCCAAGGAGCCTGCCATGGACCCGATCACCGTTCTTTCCACCCGGCTGGGGGAACATCTGCGCCGTTTCAATGCCCAAGTGACCACCGCCGAGTCCTGCACCGGTGGCGGCATCGCCGAAGCGATCACGCGTATCCCCGGCAGTTCGGCCTGGTTCGAGGCCGGCTACGTTACTTATTCCAATGCGCAGAAGACCCGCCAGTTGCAGGTGCCGGAGGCATTGTTCGGCCAGGTCGGTGCGGTCAGCCAGGAGGTGGTCGAGGCCATGGTCCGTGGTGCCCGGGCTGCCAGCGGAGCGCGCTTTGCCGTGGCGGTCAGTGGCGTTGCCGGGCCGGACGGTGGTTCGCCGGCCAAGCCGGTAGGTACCGTATGGCTGGCCTGGGCCGACGGCGAGCACGTCACCAGCGAGCGCCGACACTTCGACGGTGACCGCGATGCGGTGCGCCGACAAACGGTAATCGCCGCGCTAGACGGCTTGTTACAGCTTGGTGCGGAGTAATTCACGAATCGGGGGTAGGCGGAAATAATTCCCTGTGGAATAATACTGGCTACTTATACAGTTGTTTCTGGCCGTCAGGCCCTATCGATTACGTGAGGACTTCAATGGACGACAACAAGAAGCGTGCCTTGGCTGCGGCCCTGGGTCAGATCGAACGTCAATTCGGTAAAGGCGCGGTCATGCGCATGGGCGACCACGAGCGCCAGGCGATCCCGGCCATCTCCACCGGTTCCCTGGGCCTGGACATCGCCCTCGGCATCGGCGGCCTGCCAAAAGGCCGTATCGTCGAAATCTACGGTCCTGAGTCGTCCGGTAAAACCACCATGACCCTGTCGGTGATCGCCCAGGCCCAGAAAGCCGGCGCTACCTGCGCCTTCGTCGACGCCGAGCACGCCCTGGATCCCGAGTACGCCGGCAAGCTGGGCGTGAACGTCGACGACCTGCTGGTCTCGCAGCCGGACACCGGTGAACAGGCCCTGGAAATCACTGACATGCTGGTGCGCTCCAACGCCGTCGACGTGATCATCGTCGACTCCGTAGCCGCCCTGGTACCGAAGGCCGAGATCGAAGGCGAAATGGGCGACATGCACGTGGGCCTGCAAGCCCGCCTGATGTCCCAGGCCCTGCGCAAGATCACCGGCAATATCAAGAACGCCAACTGCCTGGTCATCTTCATCAACCAGATCCGCATGAAGATCGGCGTGATGTTCGGCAGCCCGGAAACCACCACTGGTGGTAACGCCCTGAAGTTCTACGCTTCGGTTCGCCTGGACATCCGCCGTACCGGCGCGGTGAAGGAAGGCGACGAGGTGGTCGGTAGCGAAACCCGCGTCAAGATCGTCAAGAACAAGGTCGCTCCTCCGTTCCGTCAGGCCGAGTTCCAGATCCTCTACGGCAAGGGTATCTACCGCAACGGCGAGATCATCGACCTGGGCGTGCTGCATGGCCTGCTGGAAAAATCCGGCGCCTGGTACAGCTACCAGGGCAGCAAGATCGGTCAGGGCAAGGCCAACTCGGCCAAGTTCCTCGCCGAGAACCCGGAAATCGCCGAAACCCTCGAGAAGCAGATTCGCGAAAAACTGCTGAATCCAAGTGCCGTCGACGCTGCTGGCAAAGCTGCTGCCGAGAGCGAGTCTGCGGAAGACCTGGCCGACGCTGACGCCGACTTCTGACCCTCATGTCCGTTGTACTCGACACACCCGTCGCCGTAAGGCGGACAGCCATGGACCTGCTCGCACGCCGCGAGCACGGTCGAGCCGAGCTGACGCGCAAGTTGCGTCAGCGCGGCGCCTCTCCTGAAATGATCGAGCACGAACTCGACCGCCTGGCGGACGAGGGGCTGCTGAGCGAGTCCCGTTATCTGGAAAGCTACATCAGCTCCCGTGCACGCTCGGGCTATGGCCCGTCGCGTATTCGCGAAGAGTTGACCCAGCGTGGCTTGCCGCGTGCTGATGTTGAGCAGGCGCTCCGAGAGGCCGATATCGACTGGCAGGCGCAGTTGGCGGATGTCTGGCAGCGCAAGTTTTCCGGACAACTGCCAGGCGACCCGCGCGAGCGGGCCAAGCAGACCCGCTTCCTGGTCTACCGTGGTTTTTCCATGGAGAGAGTCGGCCGCTTGTTGAGCGGCCGAAGCCTGGACGATTGACGGCTCTCAAGTGACCTTGAGGGGCTGCCGAGTGCGTTGCGCTGCTGCTGGGAGTGGTTGCGCCGTTTCGCGATTTTCCGGCAGGTTGATGAAGTCCACCAGCTCCCGCAGGCGGCCCTGGTCGCGGCCATTGAAGGCAAAGACCAGACGATGCAGATGGCTGAAGCGGACCTCGTCCTGTTCCGGTCCTGAGTAGGCGTGCTGGCTGAAGTCTCCGCTCAGGCGCAGGTCGGCGAAGGATTCCTGCATATCCAGCAGCGCCGCTTCACTCAAGGGGTGTTGCATGCGGATCACGAACTGATTCTTCAGCCAGCGGCTGGAGTGGTAGTTGGCATAGAACTGGTTGATCTCCGCCACGGCCTCGTCGGCACTGTGGACCAGGCGCAGCAGCTTCAGGTCGCTGGGCAGAATGTAGCGGTTCTCTTCCAGTTGTCGCTTGATGAACGCCAGTGCGTCCTGCCAGAAGCTGCCACCCGGCGCATCCAGCAGTACCACGGGGACCAGCGGGCTCTTGCCGGTCTGGATCAGGGTCAGTACTTCGAGAGCCTCATCCAGCGTGCCGAACCCGCCAGGGCAGAGCACCAGGGCATCGGCTTCCTTGACGAAGAACAGCTTGCGGATAAAGAAAAAGTGGAACGGCAGCAGCTTGTCGGTGCCGTCCACCGTGGCGTTGGCGTGTTGTTCGAAGGGCAGGGTGATGTTGAAGCCCAGGCTGTTGTCGACCCCGGCGCCTTCGTGGGCGGCGGCCATGATGCCGCCGCCGGCACCGGTGATTACCATCAGCCCGGATTGGGCAAGGGTAGCGCCCAGTTCCCGGGCAAGGGCGTACATGGGGTGCTCGACCGGCGTACGCGCCGAGCCGAATACCGTGACTTTGCGTCGCCCCTTGTACTGCTCCATCACCCGGAAGGCGTGATCGAGTTCGCGCAGTGCCTGCAAGGTGATCTTGGCGTTCCAGCGGTTGCTGTCGTCATGGGCCATGCGCAACACGGTGAGGATCATGTCCCGGTACAGGGGCAGGTTGGGGCTGTTGGCGGCGACCAGGCTCAGTTGCCGGTCAATGTGATCGAGGTCGATTCCCTGGTTCTTGAAATGGCTGGCAAGCAGCTCGTTGGAAAGATAAGGCATTCAAACGTCTCCTTTTTACAGCAAAACCTGATCCCTTCGTTTTGTCGTTCTCGGGATGTTGTAGCGGCATGGATTGGTCGCGGACAGCCTCCTTTGTCTGTCCGGAAGATGAAAGGTATTTGTAATCAATCTAGACCCTGCCGTGCGTTTGCGCTTCGTTGGACATAGGCGCATACGGTCATGACAAATGGTCGCTTTATTCGCTTTCGGACGCTCTGGCGCGCCGCTCGTCAGATCGGATCCAATTTCCCCGATGCTCTGTTTAACTGATCCTTAACGGTACGTTGCACAGGGAGGTTGCATATGCAACTCGTCAGTCTTGAGGTCGATAGCCAGTTGTTCCGACTTCTGCAAAATGCGGCTCGGGCCAATAACCTGAGTATTGAAGAGGAATGCTTGCGTCGGCTGGAGGGCGGTGAGCGACGCTCGCGCTATCTGCAGGCGCTGGTCGCTGAGTTGCGCGCCGATGAGGAGCAACGGCGCGAAAGCAGTCAGATGATGTAGAACTCCGGGTTATTTCTTCTTGCCGTTGATCCCGCAGCTCTGGGCGTTGAAGTTTTCTACGGCGACCGGGCGGTTGGTCTTGTACTCGGTGAACTGGTAGGTCATCACTGCGCCGCGTGCCATCAACTGGCGATAGCCATTGTTGCTGCAAACGCTGGCACCCAGTTGGTCACGCACCTTGTCCGGGTTGGCGCGCATCTGCTGGGCGTGGCTGGCGCGAACGCTGAGGTGGTTGATCAGTTGAGGGCCCTTGACGGTGTAGCCCTGGTCAAGGATGTCTTCGTTGATCGCACGCGGGGTGCCGACGCTGCTGTCCCGGGCAACTTTCTCCAGCATCTGGGTCAGTTCGTATTCCTGTTTGGACGCGGCATTGGCGGCGAGCGGCAGGACCAGCAGCAGGCTCAGGGTAGGGGCGATGAAACGCAGCATTTACTTCTCCAGATTCGGTAACTGGCGCTTTGACCCGCATCCGCACGCCGTGTTCCGTCACGAGCGCAGTCAGTCGCAACCATCAATAAGTCCGCGATTATAGTGGAGTAGGAGATTTCCCTGCACGGTAAAGCGTTGTGCCGTAAACTGCCGCCGACTTCGCCCCGCTGAGTGTCCGCAGTGCCTTTCGTTACCCTTTCTCGCCGAATGTCTTCATGAGCCATGCTGTCTCGCGCCTGCGCGCCGAACGCCTGGCCCGTAGCGTCAAACCCTTTGTCGCCCGTGGTTCACGCGCCCCGCGTTGCCCTGACTGCCGGGTGATCTTCGACTATTGCCTATGCGCCTGGCGTCCGCGGGTGCCCGCTGAATCCGCAGTGTGCCTGTTGATGCACGATACCGAGCCGCTCAAGCCGACCAATACTGGCTGGTTGATCGCCGATATCATCGACGACACCAGTGCCTTCGGCTGGCAACGCACGGTAGTGGACGAACAACTGCTGGCCTTGCTCGATCAACCTCAGTGGCAGCCTTACATCGTATTCCCCGGCGAGTTCGTCGAGCCTTCGCGGGTCGTCACCGAGGTGCGTCCGCAGTCGGGCAAGCGTCCGCTGTTCATCCTGCTGGATGCGACCTGGACCGAAGCGCGCAAGATGTTCCGCAAGAGTCCGTATCTGGACCGCTTCCCGGTGTTGAGCCTGGAGCCCGAGCAGATTTCCCGCTACCGCTTGCGCCGCTCCAAGCGCGACGACCACTTCTGCACTGCGGAAGTGGCGGCGATGTGCCTGGAGCTGGCCGGTGACCAGAGCGCGGCACAGGCGCTGGATGCCTACCTCGATGTCTTCAGCACCCACTACCTGGGGGCCAAGTTCCAGTTGCCACTGGATATCGATGACGCCGTCCATCAGCGCCTCAAGCCCTTCCTATAGTCCAAGGGGCAAGTGTTGCACTTTGCTTCATAATGATGAAACTTCCGGATCCAGCACAGAACAGGATCATTAGATCGATGGCCACCTACGAAATCCTGATTGCCGATGACCACCCGCTGTTTCGCAGCGCCCTGCGCCAGGCCGTGACCCTGGGGCTGGGGACCGATGTGCGTCTGGTGGAAGTCGCCAGCATCGCCGAACTGGAAACCCGCCTCGCCGAGAAATCCGACTGGGACCTGGTCCTGCTCGACCTGAACATGCCGGGGGCCTACGGTTTTTCCGGCCTGGTGCTGCTGCGCGGGCAATATCCACAGATCCCGGTGGTGATGGTGTCGGCCCAGGAAGAAGCTTCCATCGTCGTCAAGTCCCGGGAATTCGGCGCCAGTGGCTTCATTCCCAAATCCAGCCCGCTGGAAGACATCCAGGATGCGGTGCGCAAGGTGCTCGACGGTGAAGTCTGGTGGCCGCCGCAGGCCTTCGAGAAGGTCGATGTCTCAGCTGAGGCCAAGGCCGCCAGCGAAGGCCTGGCCAGTCTGACGCCGCAGCAGTTCCGCGTACTGACCATGGTGTGCGAAGGCCTGCTGAACAAGCAGATCGCCTACGAGCTGAATGTCTCCGAGGCGACCATCAAGGCCCACGTGACCGCGATCTTCCGCAAGCTGGGCGTCCGTACCCGGACCCAGGCCGCCTTGCTGCTGCAACAGCTGGAATCCGTTTCCTCCAGCTGATCTGCCGACCTTCACGGTTTTTTGACCCGCGGTGCACTAGTCTGCACCGCTTTCCACAGTGGGAAGTGGTTCTCTATGTCGCCCTTCAAAGGCCAGACCGGTTTCAAACGTGTTTTCAATGCCGCAGGTTATTCCCTCGACGGGCTGCGTGCGGCGTTCTCGGGTGAGGCGGCGTTCCGCCAACTGGTGCTGCTCAACGTGATCCTGGTGCCGCTGGCATTCTGGCTGGATGTCAGCCGCGCCGAGCGGGCCATCCTGATCGCGGTGTGTCTGCTCGGCTTGATCGTCGAATTGCTCAACTCTGCGGTGGAGGCGGCGATCGACCGTATTTCCCTGGATCGCCATCCCTTGTCGAAAAACGCCAAGGACATGGGTAGCGCCGCGCAGTTCGTGGCGCTGACCATGGTGGCGCTGGTGTGGGCTGTCATTCTGCTCTAGGCGATGCTTGGCAGGACGATCTCGTCGCTACGCCGTACACCGGCAGTGAAGCTCCTGCACAGTTCGAGGAATTCCCGCATCGCCGATGTCTGGTACTTCTGCTTGTGCCAGATAAAGAAGAACTGCCGCGCCAGGTCCAGGTCCGGTGTCTCCACCGGTACCAGGCTGCCGCGGCGGAACGCATCGCGCAGGGCCAGGCGGGAAATGCAACCGATGCCCAGGCCGGACTCCACGGCGCGCTTGATCGCTTCGGTATGTTCCAGCTCCAGGCGGATGTTCAGCACCGAGCGGTGATGGCGCATGGCCTGGTCGAAGGTCAGTCGCGTACCGGAGCCTTCCTCGCGGAGGATCCAGGCCTCGCGGGTCAGCTCCTCGAGGCTGGCGCTGCCGCGTTGCGCCAACGGGTGCTGCGGCGCGCAGAACACCACCAGTTCATCCTCGACCCAGGGCTGCACCTCCAGGTCCGGATGGTTGCAGTCGCCCTCGATTAGACCCAGATCAATTTCGTAGTGAGCCACCTGTTGCACGATATGCGCAGTGTTCTGCACATGCAGCTTGACCTGGCTTTCCGGGTGCACCTGCATGAAGCTGCCGATCAGCAGGGTGGCGAGGTAGTTGCCGATGGTGAGCGTAGCGCCCACCGCCAGCGAGCCGAAACCGGATTTGCCGTTGAGCAGATCCTCGATTTCCTTGGCCTGGTCGAGCAGCGCCACGGCCTGGGGCAGCAACTGATGGCCCAGGGCATTGAGGCTCAGGCGCTTGCCCGCACGATCGAACAGTTGGCAACTGGATTGCCGCTCCAGTTCGGTGATGGAGGTACTGGCCGCCGACTGCGACAACGCCAGCACGCTGGCGGCACGTGACACGCTCTGATGCTGGGCGACGGCAACGAAGACCTGAAGCTGACGAAGTGTAAATCGCATATCTATATAACCGATAAGACATATCTTGATAATTCATTTAACAGATATTTTCCTCCGCATTAAACTACCGCGCAATCGCGCTCTCGGTTTTAGCGCTGCGTTTTTCTCAGGAGCCTCCTTACATGAGCAACATGAACCACGAACGTGTCCTCAGTGTGCACCACTGGAACGACACCCTGTTCAGCTTCAAGTGCACCCGTGACCCGGGCCTGCGCTTCGAGAACGGTCAGTTCGTGATGATCGGCCTGCAACAGCCCAACGGCCGCCCGCTCATGCGTGCTTACTCCATCGCCAGCCCGAACTGGGAAGAGCATCTGGAGTTCTTCAGCATCAAGGTGCCGGATGGTCCGCTGACCTCCCAGCTGCAGCACCTGAAGGAAGGCGACGAAGTCATCATCAGCAAGAAGCCTACCGGTACCCTGGTCCTCGACGACCTGAACCCTGGCAAGCACCTGTACCTGCTGAGCACCGGCACCGGCCTGGCGCCGTTCATGAGCGTCATCCAGGACCCGGAAACCTACGAGCGTTTCGAGAAGGTGATCCTGGTTCACGGCGTGCGCTACGTGAACGAAGTCGCCTACCGCGAGTTCATCACCGAGCACCTGCCGCAGAACGAATTCTTCGGCGAAGCGCTGCGTGAAAAACTGATCTACTACCCGACCGTTACCCGCGAACCGTTCGAGAACCAGGGCCGTCTCACCGACCTGATGCGCAGCGGCAAGCTGTTCAGCGACATCGGCCTGCCGCCGATCAACCCGCAGGACGACCGCGCCATGATCTGCGGTAGCCCGAGCATGCTCGACGAAACCAGCGAAGTGCTGGACAGCTTCGGCCTGAAGATCTCGCCGCGCATGCGCGAGCCGGGCGACTACCTGATCGAGCGTGCTTTCGTAGAGAAGTAAGCTGGTTAGGTGGATATAAAAAGCGCAGGCCTTGGCCTGCGCTTTTTTTGTCTGAGATTTGTGTGTTGTGCTTTCGGGCCTCATCGCGGGTGAACCCGCTCCCACAAAGTACGCGAAACCTGTGGGAGCGGGTTTACCCGCGATAGGGCCATCAGCTTCCCTTCTCAATCAGGATCAAACACCACTTCCAACACCCGGATCCTGTCCAGTCGCGGATAGTGCCATCTCACCTGCACATCCCAGAACTTCACCCCATACACCCGCTCCGGCGGCGGCACTTGATAGGCCGGGCGCGGATCCTGGGCCAGGCACTGCTCGATAAGCTCCACCAGGGGCTCCGCCAGTCGCTGCATATGGCCTTGGGCTTGCACCAGCGCTTCATCGCTCCACTCCACCGCGATGGCCGCAGGCGGGGCGCTGGCCATGCTGTTGCTCGCCCCGGCAATGCTGTCGGCATAGGGCACATACGGCTTGATATCGAGCACCGGCGTACCGTCCAGCAGATCGATGCCTGACAGCAGCAAGCGCCCCGGTTCGACCTTTTCCAGCCGGACCACCGATTGCCCTATACCGTTCGGACGATGCGTTGCCCGGGTCGCGAACACGCCCATGGAGGTGTTGCCACCGAGGCGCGGCGGGCGCACCTTCAGGCGTGGCTTGTCTTCCAGCGCCTGGTGAAACAGGAACAACAGCCAGACATGGCTGCACTGCTCCAGACCCGCCACTGCCTCGCCCGTGTCGAACGGCGGCACCAGCTCCAGCACACCCCTCGCCGCCGGCGCCAGTTGTGGCTGGCGCGGAATCGCGAACTTCTCCTTGAAGCACGAGCGGACGAAGCCGACCGGCGAGACCTTGTAGTCCATCGGCGATTCAGCCACGGATCCGCTGGCTCAGGCCCTTGAGAAAATTGCGCAGCAACTGGTCGCCGCAGGGGCGGAAGTTGTCGTGTCCGACCTTGCGGAACAGGGCGCTCAGCTCGGTTTTCGACACCGGGAAATTGACTGCCTTGAGCAGCGCAAGGATATCGTCGTCCTTAAGCTCGAAGGCCACCCGCAGCTTCTTCAGAATGGTGTTGTTGCTGACCGGCAGCTCGATCGGTGGCAGCGGACGGCTTTCGTCACGGCCGCGGCGGAAGATCACCAGTCCGTCGAGAAAGTGCGCCATGGCCTCGTCCGGGCAGTGGGCGAAGTCCTTGTCGTCGTCTTTCTTCAGGTAGTTGGCCATGTCCGCGTCGTTCAGCTTGAAGCCGTTGCTGCGGGCGATCTGGGCCATTTTTGTGTCGGAAATATCCAGCATGTAGCGCAGGCTGCGCAGTACGTCGTTGTGAATCATGTACGGAGTCCTGTTCGGGAGCCTCGCCAGTGTGGCGCGGCTCAGAATTTTTCCTGGCTTGCCAGGTAGCGCCATTGCCCGGCCGGCAACTTGCTCATGGCCACGCCGCCGAGGCGGATGCGGCGCATGCCGACCACCTGCAGGCCGACGCTGCGACAGAGCAGTTCGATCAGGCCTGGGGCCGGGTTCTTCAGCACCAGGCGCAGGCGTGTCTCGTTCTGCCAGCTGGCCTTGACCGGTGGCAGTTCATGGCCTTTCCAGTTGAAACCGCGGTTCAGGCGTTCCAGCCCGTGATTGATGATCTCGCCGCTGACTTCCACCAAGTACTCCTGCTCCAGCTTGCGCAGGTCGGAGGTGATCTTGCGCTCGGTGCGCCAGTCCTGGGTGTACACCTGCAGGCCGCTGGCGCCGGCTTGCAGCTCGGCCAGGCAGTTGAGGCGGGCGAAATGATTGCGCAGCACCCGGCGGCCTTCGCCGTGGGCCGGGGACAGGCTGGCGGCGGTCATGCTCAGGCGGCCGCTGTCGGCATCCTGTCCGGCTTCCTGATGCAGCAGCAGAGTGACCGGTTCCTGGGCTTCGGCCTTGGCTCCAGGAAGCAGGGCGACCACCTGCTGGTCGACCTGGAACTGCGGCTCGTCGACGACCTGGCCGTCCACGGTGACCCAGCCGCCACCGATATAGAGTTCGGCCTCGCGACGGGAACAGCCCAACTGGGTGATAAGGCGTTTGGAGAGACGGGTGGTTTCAGACATGAGCGAGGCCGTGGTGCGAGGGAATGGAAAGCATTGTAACCGGCCGTGAAAGGATACGGTCGGCCAGAAAAAACAAAGCCCCGGGAAGGGGCTTTGTCGTTTGCGCGCGAACCTTAGACAGGCTCGGCCCAGAGATCGTACTCGTCGGCATCGACCACTCGGCAGCGCACCTTGTCGCCCGGCTTGAAGCCATGGTCGCCGTCGATGAACACGTTGCCGTCGATTTCCGGCGCATCGAAGAAGCTGCGGCCTACCGAGCCTTGCTCTTCGACTTCGTCGATCAGCACTTCGATCTCGCGGCCGATGCGCAGTTGCAGACGGGCGCTGCTGATGGCCTGCTGGTGGGCCATGAAGCGGTCCCAGCGGTCCTGCTTGATCTCGTCCGGGACTTCGTCCAGGCCCAGGTCATTGGCCGGCGCGCCTTCCACCGGCGAGTACTGGAAGCAGCCCACGCGGTCGAGCTGGGCTTCGGTGAGCCAGTCCAGCAGGTACTGGAAGTCTTCTTCGGTCTCTCCGGGGAAGCCGACGATGAAGGTGGAGCGGATGATCAGATCCGGGCACTGCTCGCGCCATTTCTTGATTCGCGCCAGTGTGCGGTCCTCGAAGGCCGGGCGCTTCATCGACTTCAGGACTTTCGGGCTGGCGTGCTGGAACGGGATATCCAGGTACGGCAGGATCTTGCCGGCGGCCATCAGCGGGATCACGTCGTCGACGTTCGGGTACGGGTAGACGTAGTGCAGGCGCACCCAGGCGCCGAGGCTGCTGAGGGCTTCGCACAGCTCGAGCATGCGGGTCTTGACCGGGCGACCGTTCCAGAAGTCGGTCTTGTACTTGACGTCGACGCCATAGGCGCTGGTGTCCTGGGAGATCACCAGGATCTCCTTGACCCCGGCCTTGACCAGGCGCTCGGCCTCGCTCAGCACTTCACCGACCGGGCGACTGACCAGCTTGCCGCGCATCGACGGGATGATGCAGAAGCTGCAGCTATGGTTGCAGCCTTCGGAAATCTTCAGGTAGGCGTAGTGGCGCGGGGTCAGCTTGACGCCTTGCGGCGGCACCAGGTCGATCAGCGGGTTGTGATCCTGGCGTGGCGGGACCACTTCATGCACGGCGCTGACCACTTGCTCGTACTGCTGCGGACCGGTCACAGCCAACACGCTCGGGTGCACGTCGCGGATATTGCCTTCCTCGACGCCCATGCAGCCGGTAACGATGACCTTGCCGTTTTCCTTGATCGCTTCGCCGATCACTTCCAGGGACTCGGCCTTGGCCGAGTCGATGAAGCCGCAGGTGTTGACCACCACCACGTCAGCGTCCTGATAGGTGGGCACGACTTCATAACCCTCCATGCGCAGCTGGGTGAGGATGCGTTCGGAGTCAACCAGAGCCTTCGGGCATCCGAGCGAGACGAATCCTACCTTTGGCGTGGTGGGGGTTGCGGTGGTGGACATGGCTAACCTCGGTGTAGAGGGGCTGCCGCGTACATGACGAAAGGCAGCCCTGCTGGGCGCTTCCAGGCGCCTCTGATCAAAAAGTGCGCAATTCTAGCGAGCGTTCGCCTGCTTGACCAGCAGAAAAACGACGAACGCTGCGCTATGCTTCGCCGCGTTGCGCCCTTGTCATTTTCCGACAGGGGCGACGAGGTTCGGCCGACGACAAAAATCATAGCGTCTGGCACGAGATTCACCGGTTTCCGGTTCTTATTGCGGGAGTGGTTGATGGGTCAGGCAAGCAGTGAAGCCGCTGCGGGGCATGGGGCGACCAAGTCGTTGGGCCTGCTGGTGGCAGCTGTCGGGGTGGTCTACGGCGATATCGGGACCAGCCCCTTGTATACCCTCAAGGAAGTCTTTACCGGCGGTTATGGGGTGCCGGTCAACCATGATGGTGTGTTGGGCATTCTTTCCCTGATCGCCTGGTCGCTGATCTGGGTGGTGTCGATCAAGTATGTGACCTTCATCCTGCGCGCCGACAACCAGGGCGAGGGTGGGATCATGGCACTGACGGCCCTGGCGACGCGGGCTTCGGCTTCGCGGCCGAAGCTCAGGGCGATGATGGTGGTCTGTGGCCTGATCGGTGCCGCGCTGTTCTACGGCGACAGCATGATCACCCCGGCGGTTTCGGTGCTGTCGGCGGTGGAGGGGATGGAGCTGGCCTTCGACGGTATCGATCACTGGGTGGTACCCATCGCCCTGGTCGTGCTGGTGGCGCTGTTCCTGGTGCAGAAGCACGGGACGGCGAAGATCGGCATCCTGTTCGGCCCGGTCATGGTCGCCTGGTTCGTGGTGCTCGGGCTGCTGGGGCTGCATGGCATTTCCCAATCGCCGGAAGTCTTGCATGCGTTCAATCCGGTGTGGGCGGTGCGTTTCTTTATCGTCCATCCGGGCATGGGCGTGGCGATCCTCGGCGCAGTGGTGCTGGCGCTGACCGGTGCCGAAGCGCTGTACGCCGACATGGGCCACTTCGGGCGCAAGCCCATTGCCCGCGCCTGGTTCGCCCTGGTGCTGCCGGCGCTGGTGCTCAACTACTTCGGTCAGGGCGCCTTGCTGCTGCAGAACCCTGATGCCGCGCGCAACCCGTTCTACCTGCTGGCGCCGAGCTGGGCGCTGCTGCCGCTGATCGGCCTGGCCACCCTGGCCACAGTGATCGCTTCCCAGGCGGTGATTTCCGGGGCCTTCTCCCTGACCCGCCAGGCCATCCAGCTCGGTTACATCCCGCGCATGCAGATCCAGCACACCTCCAGCGATGAGCAAGGGCAGATCTATATCGGCGCGGTGAACTGGTCGCTGATGGTGGCGGTGGTGCTGCTGGTGATCGGTTTCGAGTCTTCCAGTGCCCTGGCTGCGGCCTACGGCGTGGCGGTGACCGGCACCATGCTGATGACCACCCTGCTGGTCTCCACGGTCATGCTGCTGTTGTGGAAATGGCCGCCGGTACTGGCGGTGCCGATCCTCATTGGTTTCCTGCTGGTGGACGGCCTGTTCTTCGCCGCCAACCTGCCCAAGGTGGTTCAGGGCGGTGCCTTCCCGGTGCTGGCGGGGGCAGTGTTGTTGCTGCTGATGAGTACCTGGAAACGCGGCAAGCAGATCCTTGTCGAGCGCATCGACGAAGGCGCGCTGCCGCTGCCGGTGTTTATTGGCAGTATCCGCGTGCAGCCGCCGCACCGGGTCGAAGGCACTGCGGTGTTCCTCACCGCGCGTGCGGATGCCGTGCCCCATGCGCTGTTGCACAACCTGCTGCATAACCAGGTCCTGCATAGTCAGGTGGTGCTGTTGACGGTGGTCAGCGAAGACCGTCCGCGGGTGCCGGAGCATGAGCGCTTCGAGGTCGAGGCCTATGGCGACGGATTCTTCCGGGTGCTGTTGCACTTCGGCTTCATGGACGAGCCAGACGTGCCGGCGGCGCTGAAGCTGTGTCATCTGGACGATCTGGACTTCAGTCCGATGCGCACCACCTATTTCCTCAGCCGAGAGACGGTGATTGCATCGAGGCTGGAGGGGATGGCGCGGTGGCGGGGCAACCTGTTCGCGTTCCTGCTGAAGAATGCCAACGGCAATCTGCGCTTCTTCAACCTGCCGCTGAACCGGGTGATCGAGCTGGGGACCCAGGTCGAGATCTGAGGTGCTTTCGGGGCCTGCCTTGCAGGCCTTTCGCCGGCAATGCCGGCTCCCACAAGGTCCGCGTACACCGCAAAAACTGTGGGAGCTGGCGTTGCCAGCGATGGGGCTTCAGCCGGACATCAATTCTGCTCAGCCACGCTGGTCTTTCCCTGGCGGCTTTCGATCTCGCCAATCAGCTTGCGTGCCAGCGCCGGGTAGTTCTCGTCGAAGTGGTGACCGCCCGGCAGCTTGAGCTTCTCACCCACCGCGGTGTTCTCGGTGCAGCCGCTTTCATCGGTCTCTTCCACGCCATATACGCAGAGCACCTTGGCCGCCGGCATCCTGGCCATTTCCGGACCGGTCGGGGCCTCCTTGCCTTCCTGGCCGAGCCAGCCTTCCACTTCGATCTCGAAACTGCCGCTGCGGGCGAAGGCCAGCAGGATCACTGCGTCGATACGCTTCTGGTCCTCTTCCGGCAGGCGGTTGTAGATCGCCGGCAGGACGTCTGCGCCGAAGGAGTAGCCGGTCAGCACGAAGCGTTTGGTGCCCCATTTCTGCCGGTAGTGCTGCATCAGCTCGGACAGGTCGACGGCGCTCTGTTCCGGGGTCTTGTGCTGCCAGTAGTAGCGCAAGGTGTCGATGCCCACCACCGGGTAGCCGAGCTTGGCCATTTCCCCGGCGACATCGCGGTCGAGGTCACGCCAGCCGCCGTCTCCGGAGAGGAACAGGGTCACGGTGTCGGTGGTTTGCCCGGCCGGAACTTCCACCACCGGAATGCTCATGGCATTGCCGTCTTCGCCGACCAGGGCGTGGGTGAGTTGGGCCTTGAGCACCTGTGGCAGGTGCACGTCGTAGTCGGAGATGCTGGTTTCGGCGTTGGCCTGGTCGCGGACGAAAGCGGCGCTGGCGTCATCCGGGTTGTCGTTCCAGGCGACGTTCCAGTGCCCATGGGGTGCCGACTTGGCGACCGGAATGGTGCAGCCCGGACGTTCCAGGTTGAAGTCCACGGAAATCGCCAGGGCCTTGTCGTCCTTCTGCCCGGCCAGCCAGTCCCAGGCCAGGTTGGCGCCCGGGCCGATACCGGCGACCAGGGTCGGTGCACCCTTGAGCTGCTGGGTGGCCAGTTGCACGGCTTGCTGCTGACGGTTGCAGTCGCCGATCGGCAGGGTGACCTGGACCAGTTGCGCTTCACCGCTCTGGCTCAGGTCAAGCAGTTGCTTGTCGCTGAGCAGTTGGTCGGGCAGCGAGGCGATCAGCACCCGGGCCTTGGCGTCGGTGCCGGGGGTAGCGCGTGTCAGGCTGCTGCCATCGCTGAGGGTGATCTGCTCCAGATGGGCCTCGGGGGCGGGACGGGTCCACCACCAGAAGCTTGCCGCTGCTGCCAGCAGCGCCGCGATCAGCGCGCCGAGCAGGTAATACCAGTAACGTCGAATCATCAGCGTTTCACCAATCCTGTAAGACCGCCCGCGATCAGGGCGGCGGTATCGGCCAGTGCGACCAGCGGATCGAGTCCGGCGGGGACGGCCATGTAACGGGGTTCCCAGTCTGGCTGGAACTTGTCTTTGAAGCGGCGCAGGCCCTGGAAGTTGTAGAGCTGTTCGCCGCGCTGGAACACCATCGAACCCAGGCGCTGGGTCAGTGGCGCGCCGCGCCGCGGCTGCAGGCCCGACAGGGGCACCATGCCAAGGCTGAAGCGGGCATATCCATGCTGTTTATAGTGTTGGATCAGGCCGATCATCATGAATTCCATGGTCAGCTTCGGCGCCTCCGGATGGGCGCGCATCAAGTCGAGACTGGCCAGTTCGCGACTGTGGGTTTCCAGCAGGTTGGCAAAGGCCACCGGTTGGCCCTGGAAGCGGATCAGGGCGATGCGGAAGTGTTGCAGGTAGTCCTCGCTGAAGCGACCGAGGGAGAAGCCCTTCTCGCGGACGTTCTTGCCGGTGAGCCAGGCGTCGGAAATGACCTTCAGCTCTTCCAGCGGTGCCTGACCGGGTTCGTGGATCTCCAGGCTCAGGCCGTCGCGTCCGCCACGGTTCCAGGTGTAGCGCAGGTCCTTCATCTCCTTGCCCTTGGCTTCCAGGTCGAAGCGCAGCAGGTTGACCCGCGCCTCTTCCCCCAGCTTGATCGCGGTCAGGCCGATGTCCATGTAGAACGGCAGGTTCTCGGCGCGCACCTGGTAGAACACCGGGCGGGCATGATGGACGTCGCAGAGGTCGCGGAACTGCCAGATCATCTCGGCGCGGCGCTGGGCCGGGCCGATCGGGTCGTACAGCGCCACCAGGCTGCGGCCGCGACGCGCGTACATCAGGAAGGCATCGTCATTGGGGTGGAACAGCAGCGCCTTGTCGCCGGTCAGGGCCAGGCCGCCGTCCGGTTGGTCCGAGGCCAGCAGGATGCGGTTGGCGCGCTGCAGTTCCTCGGCAGTCGGCAGATGAATGATCGGGCGGGCGGTGCGCAGCAGCCAGGTCAGGGCCAGCACCACCAGCAGCACCGCGCTGCCCAAGGCCGAGCGCAGGCCGCGCGGGGCGTCGGCGTCGAGGGTGAACTGCCACCAGAGCTGATGGCTGTAGGGCACGTCCTGGTAGGCGAACAGCAACAGCCAGATCGACGCGCCGACCACGCAGGCGCTGGCCACCAGGTAAACCGGCGAGAACGGCAGTTCCAGCAGGCGGCTTGGGCGGTAGAAGGATCGGCGGAACAGGGCCAGCAAGCTCGCCGTGAAGATCATGATGCTGGCTTCTTCCCAGTCGAAGCCTTTGAGCAGGGAGAGCAGGGCGCCGACCAGCAGCAATATGGTGGTCAGCATCCAGGCGGCCGACAGGCGCCGGCGCAGGCCCTGGGCCAGCAGCAGGCAGAGTACGCCGATCAGGCTGGCGCCGAAGTGCGAGGCATCGATCAGGCGGTGCGGGATGAGGAAGCCAAGATGCTTGAGGCGGGTGTCGATTTCCGGAGTGGCGCCGGAAAACAGCAGGACCACACCGGAAAGAAACACCAGCACGGCCAGTACCGGGGCGGCCAGGCCGGAAGCGACCTTGATCGCCTGCTGGGCGAACAGGAAGCGCCGGGCTTCGCTGGCCAGCAGGATCACGCAGGCCACCAGCATCGGCAGCACTACATAGATGAGGCGATACAGCAGCAGGGCGGCGGCCAGCGGGGCAGCGCCCAACTGGTTGGCGAAGGCGGCCAGCAGGATCGCTTCGAACACGCCCACACCACCCGGCACATGGCTGAGTACGCCGGCCGCCAGGGCCAGCAGGTAGACCAGCAGGAAGGCGCCGAAGGGCGGGGCTTCGGGCAGCAGCAGGTAGAGCACGGTCGCGGCAGCCGCCACGTCCAGGGCAGTGATGGCCAATTGCAGCAGGGTCAGCCTGGCGCCAGGCAGGCGCAGGGTGCGGCGGCCGACCCGGGTGAGCAGGGCGTGGGCGAACGGTTGTTCGGGCAGGCGCCGGCGGTAAAGGCCGTAGGCCAGGGCGGCACTGAGCAGCAGCACGGCGATGGCGGTGCTGGCGAGCACGCTTTCCGGCAGGCGCAGCGCCACTGCGGCGGCTGGCAGGTTGCTCAGGGTTGCCAGGGCAGCTAGTGGCGGCAATGCGCAACCTAGCGAGAGGCTGGCGAACAGGGTCATGCGTGCGACTTCGGCGGCGCCGACGCCCTGGCGCGCATACAGGCGATAACGCACCGAGCCGCCGGACAACAACGACAGGCCAATTGCGTTGCCGATGGCAAAGGCACAGAAACCGCCCATCACCAGGCTGCCGGCCGGCAACTGAACGTCCGCGTAGCGACTGGCCGACCACTCGTAGCCGAGCAGGATCACAAAACCGACGATGGTCGCCAGCAAGGCCCCGCCCAGTGCGGGCAGGGGGATGCTCAAGATCTGATCATGCAGGGCGTAGATATCCAGCTCGCTGAGCAGGTGTCGGCAAGCGATCAGGGCTATCCCGAACAGCACCAGGGTCACGGCCAGGCCGATGGGTTGACGGTACTTGCTCAGCAGATCGAGCCAGCGCAGGCGGCCAGGCGCGATAGGGTGGGCGGCGGTAACGGGAATTTCGGTTTCAGCGGTTGGGCGCATCAATCACCTCGGGGACTGTGCGCGACAGGATGGGAGTATCCAGTCAATTTACCAATCCCTATGGAATAATAATGTCTGAATATTACTAGCGTTCAGGCGGATCCGTGCCGGTCATGATAGTTAAAGAATATTCACATTGCCCTTGGGGAAGAGGGCGGCGGGCGAGGTTTTTTGAGCGCAAACGAAAAAGGCCAATCTTTCGATTGGCCTTTTTCTGATCTGGTTGCGGGAGCCGGATTTGAACCGACGACCTTCGGGTTATGAGCCCGACGAGCTACCAGGCTGCTCCATCCCGCGCCTGTGGGATCGAATTCTACAGGGACAGCTTTCCCTGTCAAGCCAAAACTCAAAAAAATCCTTTTTTCTTCAAATGGTTAGCATTCTCCCGCCTGGCGTAGGCGAGCTGGATGCCGCGGGCTTCAGGGGTTGCGCAGAGGTTTGATGCAGGCGCTGGAGCCGAGTGAGATACTGCGCGTACGACTTTTCTGCTTTTACGGTCATCCATGGGTCAGCGCAAAATCATTCATATCGACTGCGATTGCTTCTACGCGGCTATCGAGATGCGTGACGACCCGCGTCTGGCCGGGCGACCGTTGGCGGTGGGCGGCTCGGCGGAACGGCGTGGGGTGATTGCCACCTGCAACTACGAAGCCCGCGCCTTCGGCGTGCGTTCGGCGATGTCGTCGCGGCATGCTTTGGGGTTATGTCCCGACCTGTTGATCGTCAAGCCGCGGATGGATGCCTATAAAGAAGCATCGCGGGAAATCCACAACGTGTTCCGTGAATACACCGACCTGATCGAGCCGTTGTCGCTGGACGAGGCCTATCTGGATGTCACCGACAGCCAGCGTTGTTCCGGAAGCGGCACGCTGATCGCCCAGGATATCCGTCGCAAGATCTCCCAGCGCTTGCACATCACCGTGTCCGCCGGTGTCGCGCCCAACAAGTTTCTCGCCAAGATTGCCAGTGACTGGCGCAAGCCCAATGGCTGTTTCGTGATCACCCCGGCGGAGGTCGAGGATTTTGTCGCCGAGTTGCCGGTAAGCAAGCTGCATGGGGTGGGCAAGGTGACGGCAGACAAGCTGCATCGCCTGGGGATAGTGACCTGCCTCGATCTGCGGCACTGGGAGCGGCTGGCGCTGGTGCGGGAGTTCGGCGGCTTTGGCGAGCGTCTGTTCAACCTGGCCCGTGGCATCGATGAGCGTCCGGTGCAGAACGATAGCCGCCGTCAGTCCATCAGCGTGGAAAATACCTACGATCAGGATCTGCCGGACCTGGCCAGTTGCCTGGAAAAGCTCCCGGAGTTGCTCGAATCCCTCAACGGTCGCATGGAGCGCATCGACAGCAGCTACCGCCCTGGCAAGCCTTTCGTGAAGGTCAAATTCCACGATTTCAGCCAGACCACCCTGGAGCAGGCGGGGGCCGGGCGCGACCTGCACAGTTATCAGCAGCTGCTCAGCCAGGCGTTCGCCCGCGGTGGTCGCCCCGTGCGCTTGCTTGGTATCGGCGTGCGCTTGCACGATCTTCGCGGCGCTCATGAGCAATTGGAGCTGTTTCCTGCCTCCTGAAATGCAAAAAGCACCGGCGAACGGTGCTTTTCACGAGAAGAGGATGGCTTAGTGAGCCGCAGGATCGGCAACCAGGCGGTTGGCGTCTTTCCTCAGTGACTGCAGGAATTCCTGTTGCAGCTCCGGATCGTTGCGGGTCAGCTCGATCAGGCTCTGCTCCAGTTCGCTGGCTTCTTCTTCCAGGCCCAGGTCCGACAGGCGCTTGACCCGGTGTACCCACTGGTTGACGTCGTCGTCCTCAAGGTCGTCGAAAATCAGGTCGTGGGCTTCCACCAGCTTGCTACGCAGGGTACCGCTGACCAGCAGGCTGGCGTCGGCGCGTACCGAACTGTCTTCATCCGCCACCGACAGGTGCAGGGTGCCGATATGGGTCAGGTTCTGCTCGCTGAACGGACTGTCCAGCAGGTTCAGGCGCAGTACGCCGTTACGGTCGGTGGTCAGCTCGTTTACTGTCTTGCCGGCCTTGACCTCCACCGGGCGCTCGCTCCAGGGAACACTGCTGTATTCCTGGCGCTTGTCCTTCTGCACTTCCTCGATACCGGCCAGGTTCTGCTGGGCGCGGCCGTTGGACTGCGTATTCATGAACGGGTTGAGGCCGGCGAAGCCGTAACTGAGCCAGTCATGGGTCACGCTATCGGGCAAGGTGCCGAAGGCGAAGACATTCACCACGTTGGCACCGAGACCAGCGACCACCGCCACCGCGCCCAGCGGAATTTCGTAGATTTCCCGCCAGGGTTGGTAGGGCGTGTAGCGATCGTAGCGTCGGGTCACCTCGAATTCGGTGACTTCGAAGTGCTTCTGCTCATGGATGCGCACGCGGCGTTGCGGCAGCTCGAGTACCTTTGGCTCTCCGACATCGATCTGCAGGCTGTGCTCGAGCAGCTTTCGCTCGATGCGTTCCTCGTGCTCGCTGCGCTGGGACATCTGGTTGGCGCAGCCGCTGAGGAGCAGGGCACCGCACAAGGCGGTGCCCCCGAAGGTAAAGGTACTTCGCTTGAACATGGCTACTCTTGCGTTGGCTATCAGCGACGAATACGGGCTTGCAGGAAGGATACGACGTCCGCCACGGGCAGGGCCTGGGCCTCGCTTTCGGTGCGGTGCTTGTATTCCAGTTTGCCTTCGGCCAGGCCGCGATCGCTGACGACGATGCGGTGTGGAATGCCGATCAGCTCCATGTCGGCGAACTTGATGCCGGGGCTGGTCTTCTTGTCACGGTCATCCAGCAGCACGTCGAAGCCGGCAGCGGTCAGTTCGGCGTACAGCTTGTCGGTGGCCGCACGGACTTCCTCGGTTTCGTAGCGCAGCGGTACCAGGGCGATATGGAATGGCGCCAGTGCGTCGCTCCAGATGATGCCCTTGTCGTCGTAGTTCTGCTCGATGGCAGCGGCGACCACGCGGGACACGCCAATGCCATAGCAGCCCATGGCCAGGGTGACCGGCTTGCCGTTCTCGCCCAGAACCTGGCACTTCAGCGCTTCGCTGTACTTGGTGCCGAGCTGGAAGATATGGCCGACTTCGATACCGCGCTTGATCTGCAGGGTGCCCTGGCCGTCCGGGCTAGGGTCGCCTTCGACCACGTTGCGCAGGTCGGCGACTTCCGGAACCGGCAGGTCGCGCTCCCAGTTCACGCCGAAGTAGTGCTTGTCGTCGATGTTGGCGCCGATGGCGAAGTCGCTCATCAGGGCTACCGAGCGGTCGATGATGCAGGTCAGCGGCAGGTTCAGCGGGCCAAGGGAGCCGGCGCCGGCACCGATGGCGGCACGCAGTTCTTCTTCGTTGGCCATGACCAGCGGCTCGGCGACCTGGGGCAGCTTGATCGCCTTGATTTCGTTGAGCTCGTGGTCACCGCGGACCACCAGCGCCACCAGCTTGCCTTTTTCGGCGCCGTGGACGATCAGGGTCTTGATGGTGCGCTCGATCGGCAGGTCGAAGCCTTCGACCAGGGCAGCAATGGTCTTGGTGTTCGGGGTGTCGACCAGGCGCAGGGATTCGGTCGGCGCAGGGCGCACGGTTTCCCGTGGGATCGCCTCGGCTTTCTCGATGTTGGCGGCGTAATCGGAGCTGTCGCTGAAGATCACATCGTCTTCACCGGACTCGGCCAGTACATGGAATTCGTGGGAGTAGCTGCCGCCGATGGAGCCGGTATCGGCCTGTACGGGGCGGAAGTTCAGGCCCAGGCGGGTGAACACGTTGCAGTACGCCTGGTGCATGCGGTCGTAGGTTTCCTGCAGGGAAGCCTGGTCGGCATGGAAGGAATAGGCGTCCTTCATGATGAATTCGCGACCGCGCATCAGGCCGAAGCGTGGGCGGATCTCGTCACGGAACTTGGTCTGGATCTGGTACATGTTCAGCGGCAGCTGCTTGTAGCTGCTCAGCTCGTTGCGGGCCAGATCGGTGATCACTTCCTCGTGGGTCGGGCCGACGCAGAATTCGCGCCCGTGACGGTCTTTCAGGCGCAGCAGCTCGGGGCCGTATTGCTCCCAGCGGCCGGATTCCTGCCACAGCTCTGCGGGCTGGATCGCCGGCATCAGCACTTCAAGGGCACCGGCGGCGTTCATTTCCTCGCGAACCACGGCTTCGACCTTGCGCATCACGCGCAGGCCCATCGGCAGCCAGGTGTACAGGCCGGAGGCGAGCTTGCGGATCATGCCGGCACGCAGCATGAGCTGGTGACTGATGACGACCGCGTCGGAAGGGGTTTCTTTTTGTGTGGCGAGCAAATATTGACTGGTGCGCATGATAGGCCGTTGTCGGTTGCTTAACTGAAATGACCCCGCATTGTACGGGGGGGAATCGGTGACGTATAGGACGCAGGAAACCTAATCCGTTGTAAGTGGATGACGCAAATAAAAAAGCCCGGCGAGGCCGGGCTTTTTCGTACTGAAGGTCCGTAGGCCGGTGGGCTTACAGGATGCTCAGTGGGTACTCGACGATCAGGCGCAGGTCGTTGTTGTCCGGGGCGTAGATATTTTCATAAGCATCGTTGGCGCGGTAGACGGCGTAGCGAACGCGCAGGGACAGGTCTTTGGCCGGGCCCTCCTGCAGAACGTACTTGGTCTCGAAGTTCCACTCGTGCTCTTTACCTTCGCCAGCGGTGGTTTCGATGTTGTCACCGTATACATAGCGAGTCATGAAGCTCAGGCCTGGCACGCCGTAGGAAGCCATGTTCAGGTCGTAACGAGCCTGCCAGGATTTCTCTTCCTGACCCACGAAGTCGGAGATCTGGATGGAGTTCGCCAGGAAGACGGTGCCGTTACCGTCTACACCGTAGTTGTAACCGGTGTCGCCACTGGAGCGCTGGTAGGCGAGGGTGAACTTGTGACCTTCCAGGCTGTAGGCGGCTGCGAGGCTCCAGATCTTGTTGTCCTGCTCGCCGTAGAGCGCCTGGCCCTGGTCTTTGGTGCGGTAGGCGTTGAAGTCGAGGTTCAGTGCCTGCTTGTCGTCGAACGGAACGGTCAGGTTCAGGTTGACGTATTGCTTCTTGAAGTAGTCGTCAACGTCCGACGCGGCGATAGTGCCGGTGAAGTTGTCGGTGAACGCGTAGGTAGCGCCAGCGATGTTGGCAGAGGTCAGACCCTTGGTGTTACGTCCGTTGATGCTGTCGCGACCCATGCCGGTCTGTGAGCTCAGGGCGGTGAAACGACCGAGGTCCAGTTGCAGGCCTTTGATCTCTTTGCTGGTGATCAGAGTGCCGGTGGCGACTTCTGGCAGCAGGCGGCTGTCATCGGTTGCGAACACCGGGCTTGTCGTGAACTGCTGGCCGTATTTCAGGACAGTGTCGGAGATGCGGAACTTGACCGCTCCACCGATCTTGCCCTGTGCTTTTTCCGGGTTGCCTTCGCTGTCGTTGCGGAACAGGCCGTTGCCCGAAGCGCCGCTGGTGCGACCCGAGCCGCCATCCAGTCGAACCGAGCCCATCGCCATGGCATCCACGCCTACGCCGACGGTGCCTTGGGTGAAGCCGGATTCGTAGGTGACCAGTTCGGAAACACCGGCGTCTTCGCGGTAGCCCTTGATGTCGCCTTTAACGTTCACGTTCGATGCACCGTGCTTGAAGTCACGGTTCATGTACATGGCACGGGTTTTCGCGGTCAAAGTACTATCTTCTACGAAGCCTTTGGACTCGTCCTGCGAGGACGCTACAGCCATTTGCGAGGTCCCGGCGGCTACGGCCAGGGCGATCATGCTCCACTTCATCACGCGCATCGTGATTTGCTCCTTTGGTTTTTAGGAAGATTACTGCTGCCCCACTGGTTTTTTTATTGGGGCTGCTCTTTCTTGTTTGAGTCGGCGGAAATGTATATCACGCTGACTGTCATTGGCGATACTTGCGATTTGAACCTTTCGGTAACTTTACGGTCGTGTCGCAAATAGTTATATCCATGTCGCAAATTACGGTCCGCGTAAGACGGATCGTACAACTCCAGCGCTGTTTCGGTCGGACCAGGGACTGCGGTTCACAACCTTAAGTCCTTGATGCCCAAACTCCTTGGTCGCCCGTGCAGCTGTTGTTATTTGTCACTCGTCACTTGCTTATGCAGGCGGCGTGCCGACCATGACAGGGAGCAATGCAACAAGCGTGCTCAAAGCAGGGGAGTGTTGACGAAATTTTCACTTTTTCCAGTCCTGAGCCGGAAAAGGTCCGGAAAACCGGGGGTGAAAGAACGCTCGGCTCTTTTGTCGATATTTTTCTGGAATAAGCAAAAATCCGACTTCAAAGTCAGGACGTTACCGCCGGAAGGCTCTGAGTGAGTAGTTTGCGGATACCTGGCGCTCTTTGCCGGGTCGTCGAGCGCCATTTTGGTGCGGAAAGTAGCATTTTGTTACCGAGGCCCGAAAACACGGGGTGAAACGCTTCGGCATGAGCAGCTTCAAGGCTGCTTTTGGGTGCTTCGCCGGTCCGTTCGTGCCCGATCCGGGTAACAGGAGTATCCTTCGTCGATGCGCCGCGCAGGCGGATTGCACTGAACGTTGAGGAGATTGCCCCGTGTTTGCTTTGGATTCGCGCCTTGAACAAGACACTTTCGCATTGGGAGACTTTCCTCTTTGCCGTCTATTACTTAGTAAGGATGCTAACTATCCATGGTTTATTCTGGTGCCGCGCCGTGCAGGCATCAGTGAAATATTTCAATTGGATGACAGCGACCGGCAGCAACTTTGGCAAGAAACCGATTTCCTGAGTAAAACGCTCAAGGATTGTTTTGCGGCCGACAAGATGAATGTCGCGGCACTGGGTAACGTGGTTAGCCAACTACATATGCATGTGATTGTCCGCCGGCATAACGATGCCGCATGGCCGGCGCCTGTGTGGGGGAATAAACCTGCAATCGAATACTCCGCTGATCAACTGAGTGAAGTGCGTCAGCGTATTGCCTCGGTAATGGGCGCTGATTTCCAGTTCGCGGAGGCTTGAATCATGACCCTCGAAGAACGAGTGATGGAGTTGGAAAGTCGCCTGGCTTTTCAGGATGACACGCTCCTCGCCCTGAATGATGTTATCGTCGAGCAGCAGCGGGTGGTCGAGCGCCTGCAATTGCAGATGGCGGCCTTGCTCAAGCGCTATGAAGAAGTGATGGGGCAATACGAGGCAAGCGAAGAAGAAGCGCCGCCGCCACATTACTGAAATTTCGCACATAAAAAAGCCGCGATAGCCCACAGGGCTTCGCGGCTTTTTTGTATTTCGCGATCAGCGGCGAGGCGCGGCGATCACGTCTTCGGCCTGCAGGCCCTTGTCACGGTTCATTACCGAGAACTCCACGCGCTGGCCTTCGACCAGTACCCGGTGGCCCTCGCCGCGAATGGCGCGGAAGTGCACGAAGATATCGTCGCCAGAGTCGCGGGAAATGAAGCCGAAGCCCTTGGAGGTGTTGAACCACTTGACCGTGCCGGTATCACGCTTGCCCATGTCGTAATGGGTGTTGCTGCTGGGGCGGGCCTTGGTCGGGGTCATGAAGCCGGCGCCAAGGTGCAGCACTGCGGCGAACAGCGCGGCTAGCAATGCGCCAAGGCTGCCCAGGTCGGGCAGTGCCAGCAGGGTCAGTGCCTGCAGGATCACTGCGAGCACCAGCAATACGCTGGCAGCGATCTGCAGGTACTGGCGGGCGCCTTTGTAGTACTGCGGAACGAGGGGGGCGAGGATCAGGTTGGCCAGGCCGAGGAGCGCCAGGTAGATGGCATCGGGTTGTTGCAGATAGGGCGTGGTATCGGCCTTGAGGCTGGGAATGAAGGACAGCAGCAAGGCAGCTGCGCCCGTCAGGAGGTGGACGATCTTGAACATGGTGGTTTGGCTCGCATCTTATTAGGCGGATCACAGGAAGAGCTGGGGTCACGGTGCACGGTGCAAGATAAAAGTGCAAAAGCGTGGCATTTCCAGCCTATGCGCCATGGCGCTGACGATCAGCCATGGCGGCACGGCGTCTATTTAACAGCAAAGCCCGGGGCTACTCAAATCAGTGGGCCGCCCGGTGCGCGAGGCCTGCAGCACTGTGTCGCGGGGGTGAGGCTGCATGTGGGGAAAACTCTTGATACAGTGAGGCCCGCACTTGTTGAGTCGAAAATCAGAGGAAGGAATTTTTACATGGCAATCGATATCGGAATCAGCCAAGAAGATCGCAAGTCCATTGCCGACGGCCTCTCCCGCCTGCTTGCGGACACCTATGTGCTCTACCTGAAGACGCACAACTTCCATTGGAACGTGACCGGTCCCAGCTTCCGTACCCTGCACCTGATGTTCGAAGAGCAGTACAACGAGCTGGCGCTGGCAGTGGACTCCATCGCCGAGCGCATCCGTGCGCTGGGCTTCCCGGCGCCTGGCACCTATGCCGAATACTCCCGCCTGGCTTCCATCAAGGAAACCGAGGGTGTGCCGAGCTCGGACGACATGATCAAATTCCTGGTCGAAGGTCAGGAAGCCGTGGTGCGCACCGCGCGCAGCCTGTTCCCATTGACCGACAAGGTCAGCGACGAGCCGACCGCCGACCTGCTGACCCAGCGTATGCAGGTTCACGAGAAAACCGCGTGGATGCTGCGCGTTCTCCTGGAAAACAAATGATGCGGCGCTGATCCGCCAGGATCAGCTGCAAGGCCCGGCTTCCAGCCCAGGAAGCCGGGCCTTTTTGTGTCTGCAATGCAGGTAATGCAGCCTCTGGAAGGGTTTTCACGGGTTATTCGGTAGGTCTCGTTTTGCTGATCGTTCCTACACCAAGAGTGCAGGCGTCCGCTGGTGCCGAAAGACTCATCGGCGCTTCATGACGGGGCATGCGCAGCGGCTTTGGCTGCGTTCCTTCCCCTGTCCTGATGTGTGGTGTTGCCATGTCCCGATTCCTGAATCAGAGCCAGCGCAGGCCTGGCGAGCAGCGCAGCATCGAAGTTGACCCGTTCGAGTCGGATTTCAACATGCAGCTTGCCCAGCCGCTGTCGCGCTCGGTGCGCCTGAATGGCTTCGCTACCTGCCTGCGCCTGGAAAACATCTATTGGGCGGTACTGGAGCGGATTGCCCAGGCCAATGGTTGTACGGTCAATTCGGTGCTGTCCCATGTCGATCGTGAAGTGCATCTGCGTCACGGTGGTGTAAAGAACTTCAGTGGCCTGGTGCGCGTTATCTGCGTGGTCTTCCTGCTGAACTCGGCTGGCGAGGCAGGCGACGGGGAGGGCGGTCCCGCTTGTTGACCGTTCGCGACAGAGGCCTTGCCGTGGGCTGCACAGCCCCGGCTAACCATATATAATCCCGCCTTTTACTGTGCGGTGCGGTCCGCGCAGGGCTCACCGAGATACGCCTCATGCCTCTGTACGACTATCAATGCGGTTCCTGCAGCCACCAGATGGAAGTCCTCCAGAAAATCAGCGCCGCGCCGCTGACCGACTGCCCGGCCTGCCAGCAGCCCGAACTGAAGAAGGTCCTGTCCGCCCCGGGCTTTCGCCTGAGCGGCAAAGGCTGGTACGAAACCGATTTCAAGACCGGTGCGAAAAAGAATCTGGCTGGCAGCGGCGACTGAGTTGAACTGTACTGCCCGGGTCTTGCACTATTGACCCTTTGCGGCCGACAAGGCCGTTTACCGAATTCACGAATGACGAGAAGCGAAACCACCATCATGATGCGCAGCCACTATTGCGGCCAACTGAACGAGAGCCTGGACGGTCAGGAAATCACCCTTTGCGGCTGGGTCCATCGTCGTCGCGACCACGGCGGGGTGATCTTCCTCGACATCCGTGACCGCGAAGGCATGGCCCAGGTCGTGTTCGACCCGGATCGCGCGGACAGCTTCGCCGCCGCTGATCGTGTGCGCAGCGAGTACGTGGTGAAGATCACCGGTCGCGTGCGCCTGCGTCCTGCCGGCGCGGTCAACCCAAACATGGCCTCCGGTGCCATCGAAGTCCTGGGTTACGAGCTGGAAGTGCTCAACGAAGCCGAAACCCCGCCGTTCCCGCTGAACGAATACTCCGACGTCGGCGAGGAAACCCGCCTGCGCTATCGCTTCATCGACCTGCGTCGCCCGGAAATGGCCGACAAGCTGCGCCTGCGTTCGCGCATCACCTCGAGCATCCGTCGCTTCCTCGACGAAAACGGCTTCCTCGACGTCGAAACCCCGATCCTGACCCGTGCCACTCCGGAAGGTGCCCGCGACTACCTGGTGCCAAGCCGTACCCACGCGGGCAGCTTCTTCGCCCTGCCGCAGTCGCCGCAGCTGTTCAAGCAGTTGCTGATGGTCGCCGGCTTCGACCGCTACTACCAGATCGCCAAATGCTTCCGCGATGAAGACCTGCGTGCCGATCGCCAGCCGGAATTCACCCAGATCGACATCGAGACCAGTTTCCTCGATGAATCCGAGATCATGGGCCTGACCGAAAGCATGATCCGCAAGCTGTTCAAGGAAGTCCTGGACCTGGAATTCGGCGAATTCCCGCACATGACCTTCGAAGAAGCCCAGCGTCGCTATGGTTCGGACAAGCCGGACCTGCGTATCCCGCTGGAACTGGTCGACGTCGCCGACCAACTGAAGGATGTCGATTTCAAGGTCTTCGCCGGCCCGGCCAACGATCCGAAGTGCCGCGTCACCGCCCTGCGCCTGCCAGGCGGCGCGAGCATGCCGCGCAGCAAGATCGACGAGTACACCAAGTTCGTCGGCATCTACGGTGCCAAGGGCCTGGCCTACATCAAGGTCAACGAGCGCGCCAAGGGTGTCGAAGGCCTGCAGTCGCCGATCGTCAAGAACATCCCTGAAGGCAACCTGAACGTGATCCTCGATCGCGTTGGTGCCGTCGATGGCGACATCGTCTTCTTCGGTGCCGACAAGGCCAAGATCGTCAGCGAAGCCCTGGGCGCGCTGCGTATCAAGCTGGGTGCCGACTTCAACCTGTACACCTGCGAGTGGGCGCCGATGTGGGTCGTCGACTTCCCAATGTTCGAGGAAAACGAAGACGGCAGCTTCACCGCACTGCACCACCCGTTCACCGCGCCGAAGTGCACTCCGGAAGAGCTGGAGGCCAACCCGGCCACTGCCCTGTCCCGCGCTTACGACATGGTCCTGAACGGCACCGAGCTGGGTGGCGGTTCGATCCGTATCCACCGCAAGGAAATGCAACAGGCGGTATTCCGCCTGCTGGGTATCGAGGCGGCGGAACAGGAAGAGAAGTTCGGCTTCCTGCTCGACGCCCTGAAGTTCGGCGCTCCGCCACACGGTGGCCTGGCCTTCGGTCTGGATCGCCTGGTCATGCTGATGACCGGCGCCCAGTCGATCCGTGAAGTGATCGCCTTCCCGAAAACCCAGAGCGCCGCGTGCGTCATGACCCAGGCTCCTGGCCTGGTCGATGCCAAGGCCCTGCGCGAGCTGCACATCCGTCTGCGCGAACAGCAGAAAGCTGAGTAAGCGGACCTGAAAGACGCATCCTCCGGGATGCGTCTTTGCTTTAAGGCACCCGATTTAGTTGTGCTTTCCCGCATCGAGCCGGGAAGGCGCGTGATTTTGTTTCAAGGATTTTTGGAGTCAGTTATGGCGGGCCATTCCAAGTGGGCGAACATCAAGCACCGCAAAGAGCGCCAGGATGCCAAGAGAGGCAAGATCTTCACCAAGTGGATTCGTGAGCTGACCGTCGCCGCCAAGCAGGGTGGCGGTGACCCGGCGTCCAACCCGCGGCTGCGTCTGGCGCTGGACAAGGCGCTGGGGGCGAACATGAGCCGCGACATCATCGACCGTGCCGTCGCCCGCGGTGCCGGCACCGCCGAAGCGGACAACGTCGAGGAGCTGAGCTACGAAGGTTACGGCCCGGGCGGCGTGGCGATCATGGTCGAGGCCATGACCGACAACCGCAACCGTACCGCCGCAGCCGTGCGTCACGCCTTCAGCAAGTGCGGTGGCAACCTTGGTACCGACGGTTCGGTGGCCTATCTGTTCGAGCGCAAGGGACAGATCAGCTTCGCCGAAGGCGTCGACGAAGACGCACTGATGGAAGCGGCCATGGAAGCCGACGCCGATGACGTGGTCAGCAATGACGACGGCTCCTTCGACGTGTTCACCTCCTTCGCCAGCTTCTATGCCGTGCGCAGCGCCCTGGAGGCCGCAGGCTTCAAGGCCGCCGACGCGGAAATCGTCATGCAGCCGACCACCAGCGCAGAGCTGGACCTGGATGGCGCGCAGAAGGTGCTGAAGCTGATCGACATGCTGGAAGACCTGGACGACGTGCAAAACGTCTATTCCAATGCTGAAATTCCTGACGAGGTCATGGAAAAGCTCGGTTGAGATCTTTCCGCGTTATCCGAGGCCGGTCCCGTCTTCAGGCGGGACCGGCTTTTCTCTTTGCAACACGGCGCGCTAGCGCGCCCTTTGTCGCGCAGGCGTTATGACTCTGATTCTTGGTATCGACCCAGGCTCGCGGATTACCGGTTACGGTGTGGTTCGCCACAACGGGCGCGGTTGCGAGTACGTGGCGTCGGGATGCATTCGTACCGGCAGCGGCGAGCTGCATGAGCGCTTGCAGATCGTTTTTCGTGGTGTCAGCGAGATCATCAGCCAGTACGGCCCCGTGACCATGGGTATCGAGCGGGTCTTCATGGCCCGCAACGCCGACTCGGCGCTCAAGCTCGGCCAGGCCCGCGGTGCGGCCATTGTCGCGGCGGCCGAGGCGGGGCTGGAAATCGCCGAGTACACGGCCAGCCAGGTCAAGCAGGCGGTGGCCGGCAGTGGTGGGGCCAACAAGGAGGCGGTGCAGATGATGGTGATGCACCTGCTCAAGCTGACCCAGAAGCCGCAGATCGACGCCTCCGACGCCCTGGCCATCGCCCTCTGTCATGCCCATACCCGCTCCAGCCTGGTGCCTCACGGCCTGGGCGTCGCGCGTAGTCGCAACGGGCGCCTGCGTCTCTGATAGCATCGCTGCTTTATATAGATGTGCCGGCCAGTCTCCAGCCGGTGCTCATGAGAAAGGACCTGAACGTGATTGGACGTTTGCGCGGCAACCTGGCTGAAAAGCAGCCGCCGCACCTGATTATCGACGTCAATGGGCTCGGCTACGAGCTGGAAGTGCCCATGACCACGCTGTACCGGTTGCCGAAGGTCGGGGAGACGGTCACCTTGCACACCCATCTGGTGGTGCGCGAGGATGCCCACCTGCTCTACGGTTTCTATGAAAAGCGCGAGCGCGAGCTGTTTCGTGAGTTGATCCGGCTCAATGGCGTCGGCCCCAAGCTGGCGCTGGCGCTGATGTCCGGGCTGGATGTCGACGAACTGGTACGTTGCGTCCAGGCGCAGGACACCTCGGCACTGGTCAAGGTACCCGGGGTCGGCAAGAAGACTGCCGAGCGTCTGCTGGTCGAATTGAAGGATCGTTTCAAGGCCTGGGAAACCGTGCCGAGCATGTTCCAGCTGGTACCGAATGGTCCTTCGCCGTTGCCGACGGTGTCCACTGCCGAGGCCGATGCGGTCAGTGCCCTGATTTCCCTGGGCTACAAACCGCAGGAGGCCAGTCGCGCGGTGGCCGCCGTCGATGCCAAGGGCCTGAGCAGCGAAGAGCTGATCCGGCGCAGCCTGAAAGGGATGATTTAAGTGATCGAAGCCGACCGTTTGATAACCGCTACCGGGCGCGACCGGGAGGAAGTCCAGGATCGCGCCATCCGTCCTCTGCGCTTGGCCGAGTACATTGGCCAGCCTGTCGTGCGCGAACAGATGGCCCTGTTCATCCAGGCGGCTCGTGGTCGTGGCGAGTCCCTTGACCACACTCTGATCTTCGGCCCGCCGGGGCTGGGCAAGACCACCCTGGCCAATATCATCGCCCAGGAAATGGGCGTGTCGATCAAGAGCACCTCGGGCCCGATCCTGGAGCGTCCCGGTGACCTGGCGGCGCTGCTGACCAATCTCGAACCTCATGACGTGTTGTTCATCGACGAGATCCATCGGCTCTCGCCGGTGGTCGAGGAGGTGCTGTACCCGGCCATGGAAGACTTCCAGCTCGACATCATGATCGGCGAAGGGCCGGCTGCGCGTTCGATCAAGCTTGATCTGCCACCCTTCACCCTGGTTGGGGCTACCACCCGGGCCGGCATGCTGACCAACCCGTTGCGTGACCGCTTCGGTATCGTCCAGCGTCTGGAGTTCTACAGCAACGCGGATCTGGCCACCATCGTCAGTCGTTCCGCCGGGATTCTTGGCCTGCCCATCGAAGATGAGGGGGCCTTCGAGATCGCCCGGCGCGCGCGCGGTACGCCGCGGATCGCCAACCGCTTGCTGCGGCGGGTGCGGGATTACGCCGAAGTACGCGGCAAGGGCGAGATCACCAAGGCTGTGGCGGACATGGCGTTGAACCTGCTGGATGTCGATGAACGTGGCTTCGACCACCAGGACCGGCGTCTGCTGCTGACCATGATCGAGAAGTTCGATGGCGGTCCGGTCGGCGTCGACAGCCTGGCTGCGGCGATCAGCGAGGAGCGGCATACCATCGAGGATGTGCTGGAGCCGTATCTGATCCAGCAGGGCTACATCATGCGTACGCCCCGTGGTCGAGTGGTGACCCGGCATGCCTACCTGCATTTCGGTCTGAACATTCCCAAACAGATGAATGAAGCATCTGGTAGCGATTTTTCCGATTCAAGCGATGAGTGACAGATTTATCTTGCGCTTTTGTGGTCCTAATCGCGGACCAAAGTCGACAGCGCTGGCAATACGACATAATCCGCAAAAACAGTTGGTTGCGCGGATTGGCAAGCTGAGGAGTTAGCACTAGAGTATGCGCGCGCAAAATGGGGTCGAGCCGTTCGCACATCGCTGTCGCGTCTATTACGAGGACACCGATGCGGGTGGCGTGGTGTATTACGTCAATTATCTGAAATTCATGGAGCGCGCCCGTACCGAGCGGCTGCGTGACCTGGGCTTCGCCCAGTCGGCGCTGGCGCAGCAGAACACCTTATTCGTGGTCCACTCCAGCGAAGCGCGCTACCACGCGCCGGCCCGCCTGGACGACGAATTGCGGGTGACCGCACAAGTGCTTGAATTGAATCGTGCCAGCCTGCGTTTCGTGCAGCAGGTCTGGCGCGAAAGTGATGCAACGCTGCTCTGCGAGGGGCAGTTCCTGGTGGCCTGTGTGCGCGCCGATACTTTCAAACCCCGGGCTATTCCCCCCGAGCTGCGAGCGGCCTTCATAGAGGCGGGCAGCCCGGGCATTCATACAAACGCAGGAGATTAAGCGTGGAAGCTAACGTCGTCGACCATACCTCCATGTGGAGCCTGGTCAGCAATGCCAGCATCGTGGTGCAGCTGGTAATGCTGGCACTGGTTGCCGCATCGGTGACTTCGTGGATCATGATTTTTCAGCGCAGCACCATGCTGCGCGCCGGTCGTCGTGCCCTGGACAGCTTCGAAGAGCGTTTCTGGTCGGGTATCGACCTGTCCAAGCTGTATCGCCAGGCGGGCAGCAACCCGGATCCGGACTCCGGTGTCGAGCAGGTGTTCCGTGCCGGTTTCAAGGAGTTCTCCCGTCTGCGTCAGCAACCGGGCGTCGATCCTGATGCGGTGATGGAAGGCGTCGGTCGCGCCATGCGCGTGGCCATCTCCCGCGAAGAAGAGAAGCTCGAGCAAAGCCTGCCGTTCCTCGCCACCGTCGGCTCCACCAGCCCGTACATCGGCCTGTTCGGTACCGTCTGGGGGATCATGAACTCCTTCCGTGGCCTGGCCACCGCGCAACAGGCCACCCTGGCCACCGTTGCCCCGGGTATCGCCGAGGCCCTGATCGCCACCGCGATCGGTCTGTTCGCCGCGATTCCGGCGGTCATCGCCTACAACCGTTTCTCTGCCCGCAGTGAAGTGCTGATCGGCCGTTACTACACGTTCGCCGACGAGTTCCAGGCCATCCTGCACCGCAAAGTGCACACCAGCGAAGAGTGATCAGGTAGAAACCCATGGCCCGAGTTCGCCAGAAACGCAAGCCGGTCGCCGAGATGAACGTGGTGCCCTACATCGACGTGATGTTGGTACTGCTGGTCATCTTCATGGTAACCGCACCGATGCTCAACCAGGGCGTGAAGGTCGACCTGCCGAAGGTTTCCAGCGAGGCCTTGCCGCAGGACAACAACGTCCAGATCCTTACCATTTCGATCAAGGCCGACAAGACCTACTACTGGAATCTTGGCAGCGAGGTCGACACCGACAAGCAGATGGACAAGGCCATGACCTTGCCGCAAATGACCGACGCGGTGACCAAGATCATCGCCGCCGGGCGTGACCAGGGCAAACAGACCCAGGTCTTCATCCGTGGCGACAAGGCCGTCGACTACGGCGCGGTCATGGGCGCCATGGGCGGGTTGCAGAAGGCTGGTGTCGGAAACGTTGGCCTGATTACCGAGGCGCCCTGATGCAACAGCGAGAGCCATCCGCCTCGGAAAGCTACTTCTGGCCCAGTGTCTGGGCCATTGCGCTGCACGTGCTGGTGTTCGGCATGCTGTTCGTCAGCTTTGCCTTCACACCTGAACTGCCGCCGGCCAAGCCCATTGTCCAGGCAACCCTGTACCAGCTGAAATCCAAGAGTCAGGCCACCACCCAGACCAATCAGAAGATTGCCGGGGAAGCGAAGAAGACCGCTTCGCGCCAGACCGAAGAAGAGCAGATGGAGCAGAAGAAGGTCGAGCAGCAGAAGCAGGAAGCCGTGAAGGCTGCGGAACAAAAGAAAGAAGAGGCTGCTCAAAAGGCCGAAGAAGCACGTGAGGCTGCGGAAGCGAAGAAAGCCGAGCAGGCCAAGGCTGCGGAAGAAGCCAAGAAAGCCGAAGCGGCGAAGAAAGCCGAAGAAGCGAAAAAGGCTGAAGAGAAGCAGCTCGCCGATATCGCCAAGAAGAAGGCCGAGGAGGAAGCCAAGAAAAAGGCTGAGGAAGAGGCCAAGAAGCAGGCGGCTGAAGAGGCGAAGAAACAAGCGGCCGAGGACGCCAAGAAGAAGGCTGCCGAGGACGCGAAGAAAAAAGCTGCCGCCGCCGAAGAGGCGAAGAAAAAGGCAGCTGAAGAAGCGAAGAAGAAAGCAGCAGCCGACGCAGCCAAGAAAAAGGCCACCGAAGCAGCACGCAAGGCGGCGGAAGACAAGAAGGCACAGGCCCTGGCCGAGCTGTTGTCCGACACCACCGAGCGCCAGCAGGCATTGGCGGACGAGCAGGGCGACCAGGTCGCCGGCGACTTCGACGACCTGATTCGTGCCCGTGCGGCCGAAGGCTGGGCGCGACCACCTTCAGCGCGCAAGAACATGACAGTGGTCCTGCAGATCAACATGTTGCCCGATGGCACCATCACCAACGTCAGCGTGGCACGCTCCAGTGGTGACGGTCCGTTCGACAGCTCCGCCGTGGCGGCAGTCAAGAACATCGGCCGGCTGATCGAAATGCAGGGTTTGAAACCGAGCGAATTCAATCCGTATCGTTCATTCAAGATGACATTCACACCTGAGGACCTAGCCTTGTGATTAACCTTCTTAGAGGACTGCTGGTCGTTCTCTGCTGTGCAGCAGGGATGGCCAACGCAGAAGAAAAGAACATCCTGGTGACCAGCGGCAGCGACCGGGCCACCCCGATCGCCGTGGTGCCGTTCGGTCTGCAGGGCGGTAGCGTCCTGCCCGAGGACATGGCCGATATCATCGGCAATGACCTGCGCAACTCGGGCTACTACTCGCCGATTCCGCGCCAGAACATGATCAGCCAGCCGAGCCAGGCCAGCGAAGTGATCTTCCGTGACTGGAAGGCGCTGGGTGCCCAGTACGTGATGGTCGGCAGCATCGTGCCATCCGGCGGTCGCCTGCAGGTGCAGTACGCACTCTTCAACGTCGCCACCGAGCAGCAGGTGCTGACCGGCAGCGTCTCGGGCAGCGTCGACCAGTTGCGCGACATGTCCCACTACATTGCCGACCAGTCGTTCGAGAAGCTCACCGGCATCAAGGGCGCGTTCTCCACCCGCATGCTCTACGTGACGGCCGAACGTTTCTCCGCCAACAGCACTCGTTACACTTTGCAACGTTCCGACTATGACGGTGCTCGTGCAGTGACCCTGCTGCAATCCCGCGAGCCTATCCTGTCGCCACGCTTCGCTCCGGACGGCAAGCGCATTGCCTACGTGTCCTTCGAGCAGCGTCGCCCGCGTATCTTCGTCCAGCACATCGATACTGGTCGCCGTGAGCAGATCACCAACTTCGAAGGCCTCAACGGTGCTCCAGCCTGGTCGCCGGATGGCAATCGCCTGGCGTTCGTGCTGTCGCGCGATGGCAACCCGGAGATCTACGTGATGGACATGGGCTCGCGCCAGATGACCCGCGTGACCAACAGCCCGGCCATCGATACCGAGCCGTTCTTCGGCAAGGACGGTTCGACCCTGTACTTCACCTCGGACCGTGGCGGCAAGCCGCAGATCTACAAGACCAGCATCGGCAGCGGCGGCGCCGAGCGCGTGACTTTCGTCGGCAACTACAACGCCAACCCGAAACTGTCCGCGGATGAAAAGACCCTGGTGATGATTCACCGCCAGGAAGGTTTCACCAACTTCAAAGTGGCTGCACAAGATCTGCAACGTGGCAGTGTAAAGATTCTCTCCGATACCAACCTCGATGAGTCTCCCACTGTTGCGCCAAACGGCACCATGCTAATCTACGCCACCCGCCAGCAGGGCCGGGGAGTCTTGATGCTCGTCTCTCTCAACGGACGCGTGAGGCTCCCGCTTCCTACCGCTCAAGGCGAAGTCAGAGAACCGTCCTGGTCCCCTTACCTGAACTGATGCGGCGATACACGTTTTACTTAACACACTGGGGTTCATTAGGAGTTTCACGATGGAAATGCTGAAGTTTGGTAAGTTTGCTGCGCTGGCTCTGGCCATGGCTGTAGCTGTAGGTTGCTCCTCGAAAGGCGGTGACAACGCTGGCGAAGGCGCTGTTGATCCAAACGCTGGCTACGGCGCAAACACCGGTGCCGTTGACGGCAGCCTGAGCGAAGAAGCTGCTCTGCGCGCAATCACCACCTTCTACTTCGAATACGACAGCTCGGACCTGAAGCCAGAAGCCATGCGCGCTCTGGACGTTCACGCCAAGGACCTGAAAGGCAACGGCGCTCGCGTCGTTCTGGAAGGCAACACCGACGAGCGCGGTACTCGCGAATACAACATGGCTCTGGGCGAGCGTCGTGCCAAGGCCGTTCAGCGCTACCTGGTGCTGCAAGGCGTTTCCCCAGCTCAGCTGGAACTGGTTTCCTACGGCGAAGAGCGTCCAGTTGCCACCGGCAACGACGAGCAGTCCTGGGCTCAGAACCGTCGCGTCGAACTGCGTAAGTAATTCGATATGCGAACGTGCCGTCGTGCTGTAACCGTCCTGGCTCTCGCCCTGCCTCTCATGGCAGCGGCCGAGGTTCCTGTTGTCGATGACAATGCTGGTGGATATAACGGCGCAAGCAGTTATCCGCCGGCAGGTTACGGTACGAACGGCGCCTACGCCGGGGGAGGGGTTTCGACCCCTGCCTCGGCGCAGGGCCAGCTTTTCATGCAGTTGCAACAGATGCAGGAACAGATCGATCGGCAGCAGAACACCATCGAGATCCTGCAGAACGAAGTATCGCGCCTGAAACAGGAAGGCCTGGAGCGTTACCAGGACCTGGATCGGCGAATCTCCAGCGGCGCTGCCCCTGCACCGTCCGCAACTCCCGAGAATTCCGCTGACGGTGGCGCCCTCGCGCCTGCCGCCGGCAATACCGCAGCACCGGCCAATCAGCCAGCTGCGAGTGCAGAACCGGGCGATCCGGCGAAGGAAAAGCTGTACTACGACGCAGCTTTCGACCTGATCAAGGCCAAGGATTTCGACAAGGCCGCCCAGGCGTTCAACGCATTCCTGCGCAAGTACCCGAACAGCCAGTACGCCGGCAACGCCCAGTACTGGCTGGGTGAAGTGAACCTGGCCAAAGGCGACCTGCAAGGTGCCGGCCAGGCCTTCGCCAAGGTCAGCCAGCTGTATCCGAAGCACAACAAGGTGCCGGATTCGCTGTACAAGCTGGCTGATGTGGAGCGCCGTCTCGGTCATACCGACCGGGTCAAGGGCATCCTCCAGCAAGTGGTGACCCAGTACCCAGGCACTTCGGCCGCCCAGCTCGCCCAGCGCGATCTGCAGAAGCTCTGAATTGCACCGTTTGAAAGAAACCCGCGCTTGTCGCGGGTTTTTTCGTTAGAATCTGCGCCCTTTTATTGAAACGCTGCTGCGAATAACGCTATGTCGAGTTCGCGGCGGTGCCTGACGGAGGCGGACAGCCTGTTCAGCTGTCCTGCCCGTGGCGACTATGCAAGACACATTACGCATCACCGAAGTCTTTTACTCTTTGCAGGGTGAAACGCGCACCGCTGGGCTGCCCACGGTTTTCGTGCGTCTCACCGGCTGCCCTCTGCGCTGCCAGTACTGCGACAGCGCCTACGCCTTCAGTGGCGGCACCGTCCGTACCCTCGACTCGATCCTCGAACAGGTTGCCAGCTACCGCCCGCGCTACGTGTGCGTTACCGGTGGCGAGCCGCTGGCCCAGCCGAATGCAATCCCCTTGCTGAAACAGCTCTGTGATGCTGGCTACGAGGTGTCCCTGGAGACCAGTGGCTCGATCGATATCTCGGCCGTCGACCAGCGCGTCAGTCGCGTGGTGGACCTGAAAACCCCGGGTTCCGCCGAGGTCCATCGCAACCGCTACGAAAACATCGAGCTGCTGACGCCGAACGACCAGGTCAAGTTTGTCCTGTGCTCGCGCGAGGACTACGACTGGGCGGTGTCCAAGCTGATCCAGTACGGTCTCGACAAGCGCGCAGGCGAAGTGCTGTTTTCGCCGAGCCACCACCAATTGAGCGCCACCGATCTGGCTGACTGGATCGTCGCCGACAACCTGCCGGTTCGTTTGCAGATGCAGTTGCACAAGCTGCTCTGGAATGACGAACCGGGACGCTGAGAGGAGCTTCTGCAATGACTGAGAAACGCGCGGTAATTCTGCTGTCCGGCGGCCTGGACTCGGCCACCGTAGTCGCCATGGCCAAGGCCGAGGGCTACCAGTGCTACACCATGAGCTTCGATTACGGCCAGCGTCATCGTGCCGAACTCGATGCTGCCGCTCGGGTCGCTCGTGATCTGGGTGTGGTGGAGCACAAGGTCATCGGCCTGAATCTCAACGGCATCGGCGGTTCGGCCCTGACCGACAGCAGTATCGACGTACCTGAAGCGCCCAGCGAGGGCATTCCGGTGACCTACGTGCCGGCACGCAACACCGTGTTCCTGTCGCTGGCGCTGGGCTGGGCAGAAGTACTGGAGGCGCGGGATATCTTTATCGGCGTGAACGCGGTCGACTATTCCGGCTACCCGGATTGCCGTCCGGAGTTCGTCGAGGCCTTCGAGCGCATGGCCAACCTGGCGACCAAGGCCGGTGTGGAGGGGCAGGGCTTCCGTATCCAGGCACCGTTGCAGAACCTCAGCAAGGCGCAGATCGTCCAGGCCGGCATGGCCCGGGGCGTGGACTACAGCCTCACCGTTTCCTGCTACCAGGCCGACGATGATGGCCGCGCCTGCGGCAAATGTGACAGCTGCCGCCTGCGTGCCGAAGGCTTCGCTGCGGCCGGTGTTCAGGACCCGACGCGATATTTTTGAGTTTTTTTGCGATGGGGTGTTGATTTCCTGTTAGAAAACAGTAATATACGCGCCATCCAACGGGTCGTTAGCTCAGTTGGTAGAGCAGTTGGCTTTTAACCAATTGGTCGTAGGTTCGAATCCTACACGACCCACCATACGTAGTACGAAGAAGCCCGCCACCTTTCGAGGTCGGCGGGCTTTTTCGTTTCCGGCTTTCCGCAAGTGCCACAGGCCGGGCCGTGAGGCCCGACCTGTCGGGTCCTTAGAACTTCGCCCGCAGCGCCACGTTGAAGTTGCGCGGCTCGCCATAGAAGTTCCAGTAGTTGTCGTTGCCGACGGTCTGGATGTATTTCCGGTCGAAGACGTTGTCCAGGTTGTATTGCAGTTCCAGGTGCTCGTCGAGCTCGTAGATTGCGTGCAGGTTGGTGACGGCATAGCCGCCCTGGCGGATCTTGTAGCCTTCATCGCGGTTGCTGATTTCGCTCTGCACATTGACGCTGCCGCCCACCCGCGCCTTGTTCAGTACACCCGGCAGGCGGTAGTCGGTGGTGACCTTGAGCAGATGGCGCGGCGCATTCGAGGCAAACGCCTCACCTTTCTGGCTGCCGCCGATGTATTTGGACTGCGTGTAGGTGTAACCCGCCGACAGGTTCCACTCCGGCGTCAGTTCGCCGTTGAGTTCCAATTCGATGCCACGGTTGCGCACCTTGTCGGACGCTTCGTAGCAGTCGCAGGGAATCAGGTACTCCGCGCGTCCGCTCTGGTCGGCCTGGAACAGCGCCACGCTGGCGTTCAGGCGTTGCTCAAGAAACTCGCCCTTGAGTCCCAGTTCGTAGTTGCTGCCGGTCATGGGTTCGAGGATGGAGCCGTTGATATCGCGGTTGCTCTGCGGCTTGAAGATCTCGGTGTAGCTGGCATAGGCGCTCAGGTTGTCGCCCAGCTCCTGCACCAGGCCGGCATAGGGAGTGATTTCCTGGTTTTTCGCATACTCGCTGTGGCGTGGCGTACCGGTGGTGTTGGTCATGTTCTCGGTCTTGAACCAGCTCAGGCGGCTGCCAAGAATGAACTTCGTACTGTCGGTCAGGCTGAAGCGTGCGGCGCTATACAGGCCGGATTGTTGCTGGGTGATGTTGTATTTCCATTGGTTCGAATTGAGCGCGGTCGGCTTTGGTGGGTTGAAGCCTGACAGGTCGTTCATATCCAGTTGGTAGTTGTAGGTCGCGTCGCGGCCGCCGTGGTAGTCGAAGTCGTCCTGGCGGATATTGGCGCCCAGCACCAGTTCATGCCGCCGGCCGAACAACTGGAACGGGCCGGTCGCATAGCCGTCGAGACTGGTCTGCGTGTCATCGTAGAAAAAGTGCCGGGGATTGAGGCTGAAGCGATCACCGCTGACCCGCCAGGTGTAGTTGCCGAGAAATTCCGATTTGGCCCAGATCTGGTTGGCCGCCACCACCAGTTTCCAGTCGTTGTCGAAGCTGTGCTGGATATCGGCGAAGACCGTGGTGTTGCGCTTGTCGAGCTTGTTCCACTTGCCGGTGAGATTGGTAGAGCGTGACAGTGGATAGAACGAGCCGTCTTCGCGTGTAGGCAGGGCGGACCAGTCATACCCGGAGTTGCGATCCTTCTGCCAGGAGAAACCGAGGGTGGCCAGGGTGTTCGGCGTCAGGTCCATCTCGACGATGCCGTAGAACAGCTGGTTTTCCTTCTTCACGTTATCCATGTAGCTGTTGGCGTCGTTGTAGCTGACCACGGTGCGGCCGCGCAGCGTACCTTCCGGATTGAGTGCCGAGGACAGGTCCAGCATCGCCCGGTAATCGTCCCAGGAGCCCACGGAGGTCTCGACCAGCGCCTGTGGCTCTGCCGTCGGGCGCTTGCGTACCAGGTTGATCGCCGCCGATGGCGTTCCGGCGCCTTCGGTGAGGCCGGTGGCACCGCGCACCACTTCGACACGGTCGTAGATGTCGGTGGCCGGCTTGGAGATCGCATCCATCGAGTAAGCGTTGCTGATGTTGGTCGGCACGCCGTCGATCTGCAGGCTTTCCACCAGTTGCCCGCGGGCCTGGTACATGGAGCGCTCGCCGCCGTTCTTCATCACCACGATGCCGGTGGTGTTCTCCAGCACATCATCGAGGTCCTTCATGTTCTGGTCGTCCATGCGCTGGCGAGTGACCACGGTGACCGATTGTGGAGTTTCCCGCAGGCTCATGCCGAGGCGGGTGGCGGTGCTGCTCGGGCCCGACGGGGTGTAACGCTTGCTGCCTTCGCTCACACCGCTGCCGACCAGGCTGCCATTGATCGCGGTGGCGCCCAGTTGCAGCGTGCCATCTTGTGGCGCGGGCTTTTCCAGCATGACGCTGCCCTGGCCGGTGCTGTGCCAGATCAGTCCGCTGCCTTGCAGCAGGCGTTGCAGGGCGGCTTCCGGTTCCTGGTTGCCCTGTACCGCCGGGCTGCGCAGGCCCTGCACCAGCTCACCGTTGTAGATGACTTGCAGGCCGCTTTGCTCGGCCAGTTGATTGAGTGCGCCGGCCAGCGATTGGGCTGGAATATCGAAGGCGACCGGTTGCGCCCAGGCCATGACCGGCAGCAGCCCCATCAGCAGCGTGGCGCGGCGAAGGGCGAGGACGATGGGGCGGTGAGCGGTGGACAGTGGGTACATCTGGTTCTCCCTGGCAAATGCAAGCAATTATCTTTTTCGCGAGGGAAGACGGGTGAGGTGCACGAACCCGTAAAAATAATTGCGTTCAGCGTGCGCGCAGGACCAGCAGGTAATCGGTGTAGCGCTGGATCCTCAGGGGAAATGCCTGCTCCAGCGTAGCCAGGGCGTCGTCCAGGCGATCGAGACGGAAGGTGCCGCTGACCTTGAGCGTGCGCAGGCTGTCATCACCAATCAGCAGATAGCCGGGGCGGTAGCGTTGCAGCTCGGCGAGCACATCCGCCAGCGGAGCCATTTCGAACACCAGGCGACCGTGTTGCCAGGCCAGGGCCTTGCCGGTGTCGATCTTGTGCTTGTCCTGGAATCTCCCTGCCAGCCAGTCGACCTGTTCCCCGGCGCCGAGGGTGAGTGTGTCGCGCTCCGCGTTCACGGCGACCCGGCCCCGGGCAACGGTGACTTGCACGCCATCGCCCTGCTTGCGCACCGCGTAGACGGTGCCAAGGGCGGTGGCGCTCAGGTCGCCGGCCTGGACCTGGAACGGCCGCTGCGGATCATGGGCTACCTCGAACAGCGCCTCGCCCTTGCGCAAAGTGATCGCCCGGCGGTTGTCGTGGAGGCTGACATCCACCGCAGAGTCCGAGTCCAGCAGGATATGGGAACCATCGGCCAGTTCGATGCGCTGCTGCTCGCCGTGGGCGGTGCGGTAGTCCGCATCCCAGGCCTGTTGTCGGACCAGTCCGAGACCTAGGGCGATGAGCAGCACGGCCGCGGCTGCGGCAGTGGCTGTCGATGGCCATGCCTGGCGCCGACGGACCGGCGGAGCCTGCAGATGCCCACTCAACTGCCACAGACGCCGGGCCTCGACGAAGGCTTGCTGGTGCGCAGGGCTTTCCGCACACCAGGCGCGGGCAGCAGCGATATCGGCGGGGTCGACATCTCCGGACGTAAGAAGCACGACCCAGTGCTGGGCCGTGGCGTGAAGGTCGGTGGAATCGGGCTTGGCGTCAGGCATGGCGGTCAACGCTGAAGGCTGCGGCGTAAAAAGTCCAGCGCACTGGCGAGATGTTTCTCCACCGAACTGAGCGACATGCCCAGTTCGCGTGCCACTTCCTTGTGCGGGATGCCCTGCAGTCGGCACTTGAGAAAAATGCTCTGTTCCGGTTCGCCCATGCGTTGCAGTGTGGCATTGAGCACTTCCAGCTCCTGGCTGGCGGCAACGCTGTCGATCAGTTCGGGGCTTTCACCGGTCACTTCGTAGAGGTAGGCCAGGCCTTCATCATGGCGTTCGCGGGAGATGCGGCTGCGCAGATGGTCGATGGCCAGGTTGCGGCCGATGCGGAAGATGAAGGCGCGCAGGTTGGCCACCGGCGTGCTCGGTCGCTGGCGCAGCATCCGCAGCCAGGTTTCCTGGGTCAGGTCGGCGGCGGTTTCGGTACTTTGCAGTTGTCGATAGAGGAACACTCGCAGCTCACGGGAGTGGGCCTTGAATGCCCGCTCCAGTTCTTCCGTGCTCATGCTCGACATGGCGGCCATATCCCGGGAGGGCGAGGGCGCCGACTTTAACGAGAATGATTTTCAGATGCAAGGCGATGATGGCGCCTTGTCACTGATAGACCGAAACCTGGTTGCGCCCGCCCTTCTTCGACGCATACAGCGCCTGGTCGGCCCAGGCGATCAGGTCGGCATGGCTATCCGAAGGCTTGCCGAGATCGGCGACACCCAGGCTGATGGTGAAGCGGATGCTGTGTCCGTCATGCCGGACTTCCATGGCTTCCACCGCCTTGCGCAGGCGTTCGGCGAAGACCGCCGCGCCTTGGGCGTCGGTATCCGACATCACCACGCCAAACTCCTCGCCGCCGTAGCGTCCGGCCACGTCACTGTCGCGCACATACTGGCGCAGCGTTGCCGCGACCTGTTCGATGACCTTGTCGCCGGCCTGGTGGCCGTAGGTGTCGTTGATGCGCTTGAAGTGATCGATATCGAACATCACCAGGGCGGTGTCGCTGCCATGCCGCTGATGACGGGCGTAGGCGGTCTTCAGTGCATCTTCCCAATGACCGCGGTTGTACAGCCCGGTCAGGCGGTCGGTGCTGGAGAGCTTCTGCAATTGAGCGTTGGCCGACTGCAGCATGTGCCGGTTGGTGGCGACATCGGTCACGTCGTAGATCACCAGGCAGAAGTGGCTGATGCTGCTGTCAGTGGAGCGCAGCGGAAACAGCGTGGTGTTCTGGTACATGAAGTCTTCCTGCCCGGTAATCGGCTGGTAGTTCTTGAACCGCACCAGATAGGGGCGTTGCTCCCATACCGTGAACGCTGCCGTACCCAGGGTGCCCACGCTGTCGAGCTTGCGCCGGAACCAGTCCTCGTTGACTTCGGGAAACAGCGTGAAGAACGAATGGCTGATGGCGTCCTTGGGCGGCACGCCCGAACGGTTCTCCATGAAGGTGTTCCAGACCTGTACGCAGTAGTCGCGATCGAGCACCACCACGCCGACGTCGATGCTCTGCACGATCGCCAGCAGCCAGTGGAATTCGGTCAGATCAAGAGGTTTGTTCATGGCTCAGTTCATCAGGTACGCGAGTTTATGGGTCAGTCGTTCGATGGAGTCCTCGGTGAACAGCAGCAACAGATCGAAGCTGATGTCATGACCTTCCAGTCGATAGCTGATTTCCACGGCGAGGGTCTTCTTCCAGCGGCGCTGGTTGACCCGGATGAGTTCCTCGATGTTCGCGTGTTGCCCGAGGATCTGCGGGTGGCACTGGGAAAACACCACGTCGACCTGTTCGGCGATGCTGCTCAGGCAGGCGCCGATGAGGATGCTCGACAGGTCCAGGAGCATTTCCAGGTCGGAGGAGTGACTGCTCTGGTGCTTCATCAGCCGCGCCATGTCGGCGATTTCCGAGTCGTGGAACATCAACAGCGCCTCGCCGGCGATACCGCCGCCGATAAAACCCTGGCACACCGCAGTGAGTTGCTTGCAGCGCCCGGCATCGGCCAGGGCCATGTGCAATTCGCCGACTTCAAGGACATTGACGTTCGGTACCGGCAACTGCACGAACACCCCGAGCACCTTGGCGATCAGCGCTGCAGCGCGGCCCATGGCGACGTTGACGGTTTCCCGGAACACCTCGTTGAAGCTGACATGGGCGCTGGTTTGCGGACGATGGCTGTGCGCCGCCTGTCCCGCCAGTTGCAGCAGGCCCAGGCGATCGAGGGTCTCGCGCAACTGCTCCTGCTCGAAAGGCTTCTTCAGGAAGGCGAGGGCGCCCAGTTCCTGCACGCGACGCAGGGCTTCCTGCTGCACGTCCCCGGAAATGACGATGACGTTGGCCGCCAGGCCTTCGTCGCGCAGTGCATGCAGCACCTGATAGCCGTCCATCTCCGGCATGTTCAGGTCGAGCACGACTACCTGGCCCAGGCCTTTGCGCACGGCATCCATGCATTGATGGCCGTTGGCGGCCTCGGTGATCGACACCGGCCAATCGTTTGGCAAGGCCCTCAGGACCTGCTTGCGGGCAACGGTGGAGTCGTCACAGACGGTTAGGGTAGTTACTGACACAAGTCACGGCTCGTTAGCTTGAGTTGCAGGATGATTCCATTATGCCATAGGCGCACAAAAGCTACGCTTAATAACTAAGGGAATCACTGAGCGAGCAAACGGATCCAATCCGGTATTCCCTGATAGTCCCCTCAGGTTTGGCCTGAATCCGTGCCAATGCACAATGGCATGCACAGTTCATACTCATTTCGCGATTTTTTGATGAAATCCGCAAAATTTTCCGTGGGCCGAGCGACATTTTTCCTTGGACGGCCCAACGGCACGCAGTCATCGGGAAATCCCCTAGTCGCCACAGTCCTTCAACGCCGGGAGATGAAACGTTTCGTCAATTTGTCGGAACGAGACCTTTGCTGCTGTCAGAGCGACATCAAGCAGTGGTATGTTGCCGGGCAGAATGAAGTCGAAATAAGTGGATTGATCATGCCTAAAGCGTCCCACCAAGAACTGCGCCGTGCGTTTCGTAAACTCCTTGCTTCCCCTCGCTGTTACCACACCGCCTCGGTGTTCGATCCGATGTCCGCGCGTATCGCCGCCGACCTCGGTTTCGAGGTGGGTATCCTCGGAGGCTCGGTGGCGTCGCTACAGGTACTTGCAGCACCGGATTTTGCCCTGATCACCCTGAGCGAGTTCGCCGAACAGGCCACCCGCATCGGTCGTGTCGCCCAACTGCCGTTCATTGCCGATGCCGACCATGGCTACGGCAATGCCCTGAACGTGATGCGCACGGTGATCGAACTGGAGCGCGCCGGGGTGTCTGCCCTAACCATCGAAGACACCCTGCTGCCCGCCCAGTTCGGGCGCAAGTCCACCGACCTGATCAGCATCGCCGAAGGCGTCGGCAAGGTTCGCGCCGCCCTGGAAGCCCGGGTCGACCCGGAGCTGGTGATCATTGCCCGGACCAATGCCGCAGCCATTCCTACCGAGGAAGTCATTGCCCGCGCCGTGGCTTATCAGAATGCCGGTGCCGATGGCGTGTGCATGGTCGGCGTGCGCGACTTCGAGCATCTGGAAGAAATCGCCCGTCACCTGACCGTGCCGCTGATGCTGGTCACCTACGGCAATCCGCAACTGCACGATGACGTGCGTCTGGCCGAACTGGGCGTGCGTATCGCCGTTGATGGTCATGGCGCCTACTTCGCCGCGATCAAGGCCACCTACGATTGCCTGCGCGAGCAGCGCCGGATCACCAGTTCCGCCTCGGACCTGAGCGCGACGGAGCTGACCCATACCTACACCCAGCCCAATGACTACATCGTCTGGGCCCGTGAGTTCATGGACGTCAACGAGTAAGGCGTTTCCTTACCCCTGCATTGCCGACGCGCCCAAGCGCGTTCCGGCATCGGGGCGGCCGATGCTGTAATAGGCCAGTCCCGCCTCGGCCATTTGCGCCGGCTCGAACAGATTGCGACCATCGAACACTGCGCCATCGAGCAGGCGCTGGCTGACCAGCTCGCTGTCCAGCACCCTGAAGTCCTGCCATTCGGTGACGATCACCAGGGCATGGGCGCCCGCCAGTGTGTCTTCCTTCCTGTCCATCAATTGCAGGTCGTCGCGTTCGCCGAACAGACGGCGTGCTTCGGCGCGGGCCTGGGGATCGAATGCCTGGACCTTCGCCCCGGCCTGCCACAACGAGCGCAGCAACACCAGGCTCGACGCTTCGCGCATGTCATCGGTATTGGGCTTGAACGCCAGGCCCCAGAGGGCGAAGGTCTTGCCCGCCAGGTCGCCGTCGTAGTGGTCGAGGATCTTTTCGAACAGGCGATGCTTCTGCCGTTGGTTGACCGCGTCCACCGCCTGGAGCAGGCGTGGCTGGTAGTCGTGTTGCTCGGCAATGCGCTGCAGGGCTGAGAGATCCTTGGGGAAGCATGAGCCGCCGAAGCCGCAGCCGGCATAGATGAAGTCATAGCCGATGCGCGGGTCGGAGCCGATGCCGCGGCGTACCGCCTCGATATCCGCACCGGTGTGTTCGGCCAGGTTGGCCATTTCGTTCATGAACGAGATCTTGGTCGCCAGCATGCAGTTGGCCGCGTACTTGGCCAGTTCGGCGCTGCGCGCGTCCATGCTGATGAATTTGTCGTGGTTGCGGCTGAAGGGCGCGAACAGCTCGCGCAGTGTGGCCAGGCTCGACGGGCTGGCGCCGCCGATCAGGATGCGGTCGGGGCGCATGCAGTCGAGCACCGCCGAGCCTTCCTTGAGGAACTCCGGGTTGCTCACCACGTCCAGGCGGCTGGCGTTGCTGGCATCGTGCCGGGCCAGGCGGGCCTTGATCGCATCGACGGTACCCACTGGCGAGGTGGACTTGTTGACCACGATCTTCTCGCCCTTGGCGTGGCGAGCGATGCTGTCGGTCACGGCGAAGACCTGGCTGAGGTCGGCGCTACCGTCCGCCAGCGAAGGGGTGCCAACGGCGATGAAAATCACTGCTGCCGCATCGATGGCCTTGGCGGCATCGATGGTGAACATCAGGCGCGTGCTGGCCAGGCCGTTTTTCAGCAGCAGCGGCAGGCCGGGCTCGAAGATCGGGCACTGGCCCTGGGACAGGTTCGCCACGCGATGGGCGTCGACATCGACGCAACACACCGAATGACCGACCTCGGCCAGGCAAGCGGCGAGGGTCAGGCCAACGTAACCGGTACCGAACACTGCAACTTTCATAGGGTGCTCCCTTTTCAGCTGGATGCCGTTCCTTCCGCCGCGCAGGGCGGGGCGATGGGCAGAACATGGCAGCGTCGGATGACAGTTGTATGAGTGTCCGATAGGCGTTCGGGCGTGGCTCCTTCAGTTCCGAGGTTGCGCATCGCCCCGGGTCTCGGAAACAGGCTACAAAATCCGTCAACTTTTCCCCTGTGTTACAGCGCAGATGGCTGGTCGTTTTGCCTGAAGTCACGCTGCTAACCTCGCGCTCCGAAATGCCCGGTACGCAAGGTCCGGGTGGTGTTTCATCCTTCTGGACCACTCCATGAAAAAGAAATTGATTGCCCTTGGCGGCGTATTCGCGCTCGGCGTTGCAGCCTGTACTTCGATCGCCTGGTATACCGGAACCCTGTTGCCCGGGCGTGTGGATGACCTGCTGGTACATGCCAACGAGCAATTGCGCGTAGCTCTGGGGCATAACGGCGACGCCAGGATCGAGTTGCTGTCGCTTGATGCGCGAACCTTTGGCAGTGATGCCCGGTATCGGGTGACCTATACGGCGGCAGGCAAGGAACCGGTGCAATTGGAGTTCGCTGATCGCATCGAGTACGGGCCTTTGCCGTGGTCGAGAGTCAAGCGCTTGAACTTGTTACCGGTCATGGCGGCGAGCAATATCTCGCTGGTTGAAACCGAAGCATCTGTCGCCTGGCTTGCCGCCATGAAAATCGAGGGCGCTTTGCAAGCCCAGGTCAGTGTGGGTTACGACGGATCGATAAGCAGCAGCGTCGAATTGGAGTCGTTCGGGTTGGAGGAGGGTGGACTATCCGTCTCCTTCAGTGGGGTGAGACTGTATCTGGACTCGACCAAGGAGGAGGAAACCGCGCGTATCTTCGGCGTATTGGATCTGATCAGGGCTCACAAGAAGGAAACAGGCGTCACTTTCGATCTGAAGGGCATCACGGTGAACGCCCTGTTGGGGGCCGGTGCCGATGGCCTGCGGACAGGCTGGGTAGAGACGAGTGCCAGCGGTGCCGAGGCCAGGATGGCTGGTCGGGTAATGTCACTTGGCAGGGTGACGCAAGAGGATACCTACCAGGTTGCGGAGGACGGCTATTCGGTACGGCAGGTGTTTAGTGCTTCGGATGTCAGGGCCGCAGGCAGTTCGATCGGCAGTGCCCGATTGGCGTGGCGTGCAGAGGGTCTGGATCCGCTTGCGTGGAAGGATTTCTTGCAACGGCCGATCGGAGATGACTTCGATGCTGTTGTATTGCGCCTGCTGGAGAGCAATCCGAGAGTGGCGCTTGAGGAGTTGTCTCTGAAATCTCTACGGGGTGAAGCTCGGGCTGACCTGGTTGCCCAATTGCAATCCCCGGGTGTCGAGAAGATTTCATACGATGACCTGATTGGACAGGCGGTTGAATCGGTACAGGCCAATTTCAAGGTTTCCAAAGCGCTCATCGATCATCTGGGGCACTACTTCGAAACGCCCCGCATGCAGGTTATGGCCTGGCATGGCCAACGCACGACCCTATGGGAAGAGCTTTCGGCGGCTGCCCGAAGCAACCCTTTCCTGGCGGTGACCGATGATGGGGTGCTTATGAACCTGCGACTCGCTAAACCGGATGATGTCGAGCTTAATGGCAAAAAGTTGACCATGAACGAGTTTGCCGAAATGTTCGGGCAAGGCTCGGACCAGTAGGTTGCTGCGCGAATTGCACTGAATCCAGCGCCACTAACTGCTACTCTCGCCCCCCTGAAGGCCCGGCCCCCTGTGTCCGGGCCTTCTCTTTCAAGGAACGCATCCGGATCACTTCATGAAGAAAACATTGGTAGTTATTGGCGGGCTGGTCGTAGTTGGCGCAGCCTGTACTTCGATCGCCTGGTACACCGGCAAGCAGTTGCCCGAAGTACTCGAGACGTCGTTGGCACAGTCCAACCAGCAACTGGCGGCGGCGCTGAGCGGAAGTGGCAGCGGCAAGATCGAGTTGCTGTCCCTGGAGTCCGGAGTGTTCAGCAGCGAGGCGCGCTACCGCCTGACCCTCGACGGTGCCGAGGGCGAGCATGTCCAGCTGGACTTCCAGGATCACCTGGAGCACGGGCCATTCCCATGGTCTCGGGTCAAGCGCCTGCAATTGGCACCGGTGATGGCTGCCAGCAACTACGTGCTGGAGAAAACCGACGACACCGCGCCCTGGTTTGCCGTGACCGGCGAGCAGGTACCGTTGCAGGGCAGCATGAGCATCGGCTATGGCGGGGCCATTCGCAGTGAGCTGCAACTGGCGCCCTTCGAAGCCAGTGGCGAAGACGATTTCTCTTTCTCCTTTTCCGGCCTGACCCTGCATATGGATTCGGCGCTGGAAGGCGGCGGCCTGCGCCTGCAAGGCGAGCTGGGCCGGGTGGCGCTGATGACGGGCGGTGAGTCGCCGGTGAGTGCCACGATCAAGGGCATTGCCCTGTCCACCGACTTGACCATGAGCAGCTACGGCTACTTCGTCGGCTCGATGAACCTGGATGTGGCGGAAAGCAACCTGTCGTTCGGCGCCAACCAGTCGCTGCACTTTGGCAAGTTCGAGCAGCGGGATGTCTACCGCATCGAGGACACCGGCCTGTCGTTGAAACAGGCGGCCAACCTGGCGGATATCAGTTTCTCCGGCAATCCCATTGGCAGCCTGCGCTTCGCCTGGGGTGTCGAGCGGCTGAGCCCGGAGGCGGTGGGTAGCCTGGTGAAATGGTACGAGCAGAACCTGCCGCAGCTGCAAAGCATGGCCCTGGGCCTGACCCCCGACACTGGCGCCATGCTGCTTGACGATCCGCAAGTGCAGGCGCCGCTGCGGCAACTGCTGGCGGGCGGTCCGCGTATCACCTTGCAGGAACTGGCGTTCAAGACGGCCAATGGTGAAAGCCGTTTCGACCTCGATCTCGATCTTTCCGGCAAGGGGCTGGAAGGCGTCGCGCTGGAGCAGGCTTTCGCCCAGTCGGTGAAGTCGTTGCAGACCAACCTGAAGATCTCCAAGCCGATGATCGGTGACCTGGCCGCGCTGCGCGCCAAGCTCGAAGGTCTGGACGCCGAGCAGGTGCGCCAGGCGTCGGCTTCCGGCGAGATGGTCGGGATGATCGCTGCGCAGAGCCAGATGGCGCAGGTCAAGGGCGATGACATTGTGCTGCAACTCGGCTATGCCGATGGCCAGGTGGATTTCAACGGCCAGAAGATGAGCGTCGAGCAGTTCGCGGCGCTGGTGCAGCAGCGTACCGCCGGTTTCAGCGGCGCAGCGCAGTAAGCGTGTGGCAATAACGTAGTGCTGACGGGCGGCGTGTCGAGCGTCGCCCGCCAGTTTGAAGGGGTAAAAAACTCTTTAGAATTCATTCGATTGTCTGTAGCCTTCGGCCACTCATAAAACCGAGGTCGCAGCGGACTTTTGCCGCCCGTGCAATGGCCGAGCTGTTACCCGATTTGTCCGTGCCCGATGATACTCTCGACTTACGCGCATCAGCGCCTGCAGGTCTTGCGAACATGACGCAGATTTCCGAACGCCTTCTGGTCCAGGCCCACCTGGACGCCAAGCAGCCCAAGCCCCTGACCCCTGAACAAGAGGCCGAATACCGCGCCGCCATCGCCGCCGAGCTCAAGGCGCAGGATGCGGTGCTGGTTGCCCACTACTATTGCGACCCGGTGATCCAGGCCCTGGCCGAGGAAACCGGCGGTTGCGTGGCCGACTCCCTGGAGATGGCCCGCTTCGGCAAGAACCACCCGGCCAAGACCGTGCTGGTGGCGGGGGTACGCTTCATGGGCGAGACCGCGAAGATCCTCACCCCGGAAAAGCGCGTGCTGATGCCGACCCTCGACGCCACCTGCTCCCTCGACCTGGGTTGCCCGGTGGACGAGTTCTCGGCCTTCTGCGACCAGCATCCCGAGCGCACCGTGGTGGTCTACGCCAACACCTCGGCGGCGGTGAAAGCCCGTGCCGACTGGGTGGTGACCTCGAGCTGCGCACTGGAAATCGTCGAAAGCCTGATGGACAACGGCGAGACCATCATCTGGGGGCCGGACCAGCACCTGGGTCGCTACATCCAGAAGCAGACCGGTGCCGACATGCTGATGTGGGACGGTGCCTGCATCGTTCACGAAGAGTTCAAGTCGCGGCAACTGGCTGATATCAAGGCGCTGTACCCGGATGCCGCGATCCTGGTGCACCCGGAATCGCCGGAGGCGGTGATCGAACTGGCCGACGCGGTAGGTTCCACCAGCCAGTTGATCGCAGCAGCGCAGCGCATGCCGAACAAGCGCTTCGTGGTCGCCACCGACCGCGGCATCTTCTACAAGATGCAGCAGCTGTGCCCGGACAAGGAATTCATCGAAGCCCCGACCGCCGGCAATGGCGCCACCTGCCGCAGCTGCGCGCATTGTCCGTGGATGGCGATGAATACTCTGGAGCGCACCCTGCAGTGCCTGCGTGAGGGGACCAACGAGATCTTCGTCGAGCCGGCCCTGGTGCCGCAGGCGATCAAGCCGTTGCAGCGCATGCTGGACTTCACCGCGGCAGCGCGCTTGAAGTTGTCGGGTAACGCCTGAAACGAAGAAGGGGCCGTCAAACGGCCCCTTCTTCGTTTCAGCGCATCATGTCCTTGACCATCCGCTGCTGCTCCAGCATGTCCCGCTGGCGTGCGTCGATCCGCGAGGCGAGCTGGAAGTTGTTGCCGGCCCGCCGCTTGGCGTAATCCAGCTGCTGCAGGCCCTGGTCGAAGTCGCCGGTCAGGGCGAAGAACTCGGCGCGGGCCTGGTGCAGGCCGATGGTATTGCCGGACAGCCCGCGCGCTTCGGCCAGGTCGTACCAGACATCCGGATCGTCGCTGCGCTCCTTGACCAGCGCTTCCAGCGCCTTCTCCGCTTCGGCCGGTTTGTTCTGCTTGAGCAGCAGGTCGGCGGCCACCTGTTTCAACGGATAGTTGCCGGGATAGAGCTGGCGCATGCGGTCGACCCGTTGCTGGGCATCGGCCAGGCGGTTGTTGGTGATGTCCAGGTCGATCTGGGTCAGGTTGTAGGTGATGTCGTTGGGCGCCTTGGCCAGCAGTGGCTTGAGGTTTTCCCGGGCTTCATTGAGCTGGCCGCCCTTGATCTGGGCCAGGGCCAGGCCGTAGCGTGCAGCGTCGAGCTTCGGGTTTTCGTCCAGTTGCGCGCGGAAACGCTTGGCCGCCAGGCCCGGCGTGCCTTCATAGAAGAGCTGCACCCGGGCGCGCATCAGTTGATAGCGCGCACTGTCCTCGATACCTCCCGCCGGCGCCTGTTCCGCGCGGTTGCGGGTGTCGGCGATACGGTTTTCGGTAACCGGGTGGGTCAGCAGGAATTCCGGCGGCTTGGCGTCGAAACGGTACTGGCGCATCAGGCGCTCGAACATGGTCGGCATGTTGCGTGGGTCGTAGCCGGCCTTTTCCAGGTTGAGGATGCCGATGCGGTCGGCTTCCTGCTCGTTCTGCCGGGAGAAGCGCCGCTGCTCCTGAATGGCCGCAGCCTGGGTCCCGGCGATGGCGGCGATGCCGGCGTCACCGGCACCCGAAGCGGCGACCACGATACCGGCCAGCAGCGCCGCCATCATCGGTAGTTGCATGCGTTGCTGGGCTTCGACGCCGCGGGCGAAGTGGCGTTGCGACAAGTGCGCCAGTTCGTGGGCCAGGACCGAGGCGTATTCGCCTTCGGTCTGGGCATTGAGGAACAGACCACCGTTGACCCCGACGATCCCGCCGGGGGCAGCGAAGGCGTTGAGTTCAGGGCTGTTGATCAAGATGAATTCGAGGCGACGGTCTTGCAGCTGGCTGGTTTCGGCAAGCTTGTAGACGCTGGTTTCGACGTAATCCTTGAGCTGTGGGTCGGACAACTGGCTGACGTTGCCGCGCAGCAGGCTCAGCCAGGCGCGGCCGAGCTGGTGTTCCTGTTGCGGGGAAACGATGGCCGAGCTGGCGTCGCCGAGTGACGGCAGGTCGTCGGCATGGCTCGGAAGCGCCAGCAGGCAGGCCAGTGTCAGCAGGGTAGGGCGCAGAAAAGTCATGCACGGAGCTCTGGTCGACAAAAAGCCTTACTGTAGCCGCCTGGCACGGTTGCGACCAGTGGCGCAATTCTGCGAGGCTTGCCGGCTCGCCCGGCTTGTTTCGATCAAGCCGTCCGCTTTGTCTGGAGTGTTGCAATGACCGCTATCCCCAACCCCGATGCCGAACTGGATGCCAGCGGCCTGAACTGCCCGCTGCCGTTGCTCAAGGCCAAGATGGAGCTGAATCGCCTGGATTCCGGGGCGGTGCTCAAGGTCATCGCCACCGACGCTGGCTCGCAGCGCGACTTCCGCACTTTCGCCAAGCTTGCCGGTCATACGCTGCTGCACGAAACCGCCGAAGGCGGAACCTACACCTATTGGCTGAAAAAGGCCTGAGCTCTTTCCTTTCCGGGTACCCCTGATGTTCAAAGTCCTTCGCAGCTGGCTGCACCGCTATTTCTCCGATGAGGAAGCCGTGGTGCTGGCGGTGCTGCTGTTTCTCGGTTTCACCGCGGTCCTCACCCTGGGCGGCATGCTCGCGCCGGTGCTGGCGGGGATGGTCCTGGCGTTCCTGATGCAGGGCCTGGTCAATGCCCTCGAGCGTTTCAAGGTACCGAGCAAGGTCGCGGTGGGGCTGGTCTTCACCCTGTTCATGGGGGCGCTGGGGGTGTTCCTGCTGGTGCTGATGCCGCTGCTCTGGCACCAGTTGATCACCCTGTTCAACGAACTGCCGGGAATGCTCGGCAAATGGCAGTCGTTGCTGCTGCTGTTGCCGGAGCGCTATCCGCACCTGGTGTCCGATGACCAGGTGCTGCAGGCGATCGAAGCGATGCGTGGCGAGATCGGCAAGTTCGGTCAATGGGCGCTGACTTTCTCCCTGTCCAGCCTGCCGCTTCTGGTCAACATCATGATCTACCTGGTGCTGGTGCCGATCCTGGTGTTCTTCTTCCTCAAGGACCGCGAGACCATCGCCCGCTGGGTCAGCGGCTATCTGCCGCAGGAGCGCGCGTTGATGACCCGGGTCGCCGAGGAAATGAACCGGCAGATTGCCAACTACATCCGTGGCAAGGGCATCGAGATCCTGATCTGCGGCGTGGCCACCTACATCGCCTTCGTCGCCCTGGGCCTGAACTACGCGGCCTTGCTGGCGCTGCTGGTCGGGCTGTCGGTGGTGGTGCCCTACGTGGGCGCGGTGGTGGTGACGGTGCCGGTGACCCTGATTGCGCTGTTCCAGTGGGGCTGGGGCGATCAGTTCATCTACCTGATGGCGGTCTACGCGATCATCCAGGCACTGGATGGCAACGTGCTGGTGCCGCTGCTGTTTTCGGAGGCGGTAAGCCTGCACCCGGTGGCGATCATCTGCGCGGTGCTGCTGTTCGGCGGACTGTGGGGGTTCTGGGGGATCTTCTTCGCCATTCCGCTGGCGACGCTGTTCAAGGCGGTGCTGGACGCTTGGCCGAGGCGGGAGCCGGCGGTGGCGCCGCTACTCTGAAATGAAAACGGGGCATGTCGATCATGCCCCGTTTCCGTTTATGCCTTGTTCAGCTCTTGGGCTGCGGCCAGTACCGCGTCCACATGGCCCGGGACCTTCACCCCGCGCCATTCCTTGCGCAGCACGCCGTCCTTGTCGATCAGGAAGGTGCTGCGATCGACGCCCAGGTATTCCTTGCCGTACAGCTTCTTCAGCTTGATCACGTCGAACAGCTGGCAAAGGCTTTCGTCCTTGTCGCTGATCAGTTCGAAGGGGAAGCCCTGCTTGGCCTTGAAATTCTCGTGGGACTTGATGCCATCACGGGATACACCGAACACCTCGGTGCCGGCGGCCTGGAAGGCGGCGTACTGGTCGCGGAAATCGCCGCCTTCGGTGGTGCAGCCCGGGGTGCTGTCTTTCGGATAGAAATACAGCACGACCTGGCGGCCCTTGAGGTCGGCGAGGCTGACCTGCTGGCCGCTGGTGGCCTGGACATGGAAGTCAGCGACGGGTTTATCGAGTTCGACGGCCATGAAGAGCGCTCCTTACTTACATCGGGTTCTGTGGACGCCACGGCTCGATCAGGGCGTCCAGGTTGAGCGCGTCGGCGAAGTCCAGGAACTGGTCGCGCAACCAGCTGATCTGGGTGCCGGCGGGCAGCGTGACGGTAAAGGTGGCGTTGAGCATGGTGCCGCCGGTCTGCGGTGCCTGGTAGGTGTCGCAGGTCAGGTTCTCCAGCTCGACGCGGTGGTCGATGAAGAACTGGCACAGCTCGTTGATGATGTCCGGACGGTAGGCCGCGCTGACGTAGGCGACATAAGGCAGCGACAGCGGGCGCACTTCCAGCTCGCTGCTGCGCACCACGTTGACGATGAAGCCGTGTTTCTTGGCCAGGCTCGGCAGGGCACCTTCGAAGCGTGCCAGGGCATCCCAGTTGCCGCTGATCTGCAGGATCAGGGCGCTGCATTCGCCGTGGCGGGTCAGGCGGGAGGTCACCACCGCGCAACGGCTGTCGTTGCTGGCGCGGCAGAGGATGTTGGTCAGTTCCATCGGGCTCGGGCCCAAGGCGCTGACGACAAGGAATTGTTCGCGGACGGTGGGGGTGGACATAGCATTCCTAAAGCGATGAGCGGTCGGTACCTGACGCGGTGAAAGGCGGGTTCGCGTGCTCCAGGGGCGCTGGATCGAGGGGCGGACACTGCCGGAACGCACGGTTGGCAGCCCGGCGGGCCGCTGTGTACCGATCAAAGGACGAAGGGTAGCGAAAATGGCCGCGAAGGGGAATGCTCCAAGCGCCCGCGTCGCTTGTGCAAGGCCGATGGCGCCAGTACCATTACCGCTCTCTTTTTCCGGCAGGAGCAGCTTCATGATTGCGGGCAGTATGGTGGCATTGGTCACACCCATGGATGCACAAGGGCGTCTGGACTGGGACAGCCTCAGCAAACTCGTGGACTTCCACCTGCAGAACGGTACCCATGCCATCGTCGCCGTCGGCACCACCGGCGAGTCGGCAACCCTCGATGTCGAAGAGCACATCCAGGTCATCGAGTTCGTGGTCAAGCAGGTCGCGGGCCGTATCCCGGTCATCGCCGGCACTGGCGCCAACTCCACCAGCGAAGCCGTTCACCTGACCCAGAATGCCAAGAAGGCCGGTGCCGATGCCTGCCTGCTGGTCGTGCCGTACTACAACAAGCCAACCCAGGAAGGCCTGTACCAGCACTTCAAGCACATCGCCGAGGCGGTGGACATCCCGCAGATCCTCTACAACGTGCCGGGCCGCACCTCCTGCGACATGCTCGCCGAGACCGTGATCCGCCTGTCCACCGTGCCGAACATCATCGGCATCAAGGAAGCCACCGGCGACCTGGCCCGCGCCAAGGCCATCCTCGACGGCGTGAGCGATGACTTCATCGTCATGTCCGGCGACGATCCGACCGCAGTCGAGCTGATCCTGCTCGGCGGCAAGGGCAACATCTCCGTCACCGCCAACGTCGCCCCGCGCGAAATGGCCGACCTGTGCGAGGCCGCCCTGCGTGGCGATGCCGAAACCGCCCGGGCCATCAACGAAAAACTCATGCCGCTGCACAAGAACCTGTTCATCGAGGCCAACCCGATTCCGGTGAAGTGGGCCCTGAATGAAATGGGTCTGATGGATAACGGCATTCGCCTGCCGCTGACCTGGCTGAGCCCATCCTGTCATGACACGCTGCGCCAGGCCATGCGCCAGTGCGGCGTACTGGTTTAATTGAGGACGTACTCCGCATGAAGCGATTGGCTGGTCTTTCCGCTCTCGCCCTGATCATTTCCAGCACCAGCGGTTGCGCCTGGTTGTGGGGCGAAGACGGGTATTTCCGTGACCGTGGCAGCGACTACCTGGAGGCGACCCAGAAGCCTCCGATGCAGCTGCCGCCCGATGCGAGCAACGTCAAGCGTCTCGACCCGCTGTTGCCGATCCCGCGCAATGTCGCGGACGACAACGTCAAGGGCGAGTTCGAGGTTCCCCGTCCGCTGCCCCTGGCGGCTACCGCCGATGTCAGCGATTTCAGCCTGCAGAAGAGCGGCGCTGCCCGTTGGGTCCTGGCCCAGCGTTCGCCGGCCGAAGTCTGGCCAGTGGCCCGGCAGTTCTTCGAGGACAACGGTTTCCGCATCGCCGAAGAGCGCCCGCAAACTGGTGAATTCAACACCACCTGGCAGCGTTTCGACGAGCTTTCCGCGTCCATGGCCGAGCGCCTCGGCGGCGCGGCCAGCAGCCGCGACAGCGAGATCCGTGCCCGCGTACGCATCGAGCCTGGCGTGCAGCGCAACACCAGCGAGGTCTACGTAGTGACCGTCGAGCGTGCTGCCGGCAGCACTGCCGAGCAGGACTTCCCGGCCCGTTCCAGCAACACTGGCGTCGATGCCGTGCTGGTCGACGAAATGCTCGCCAGCATGACCCGCAGCGCCGAGAAGGGCGGTTCGGTGTCCCTGCTCGCGGCCCGCGATTTCGACGCACCGAGCCGGGTCAGCCTGAGCGAGGACGGCAGCGGTAACCCGGTGCTGAACCTCGGTGCCGATCTCGATCGTGCCTGGTCCAGCGTCGGTCGTGCCCTGGAGCACGGCGAATGGCGCGTTGAAGACATCAACCGCAGCCTAGGCCTGTACTACATCAACCTGGCCGAGAAAGCCGAGCCGAAGAGCGAGCCTGGATTCTTCAGCCGCATGTTCGGCAGCGAGCCGAGCAAGGAAGAGATCGAAGCCCGTGCCGAGCGCTATCAGGTTCGCCTGAGCAAGGTGGGTGACAGCGTCCAGGTCACCGTCGAGAAGAACATCAATACCGTGGCCCCGGCTGACGTGGCCCGTCGCGTGCTGAGCGTCATCCAGGACAACCTGGGTTAAGTGCGCTTCGCGGTTCTCGGAAGCGGCAGCCAGGGAAATGGCACGCTGATCAGCAGTGGCGATACGCGAGTGCTGGTCGATTGTGGCTTTTCCCTGCGCGAAACCGAGCGGCGCCTGGCGCGGCTCGGCGTCACGGCAGATACCCTGAGCGCCGTGCTGGTGACCCACGAACATGCCGACCACGTGCATGGGGTGGGCTTGCTGGCACGGCGCTACAATGTTCCGGTGTACCTGAGTCGAGGCACCTTGCGCGGTCTGCGCAAGCCGCTGGAGGCGAGCGGTTTTCTCGCGGCGAACGATACCTTCGTGGTGGGTGACCTGAGCATCCGCGCGGTGGGAGTGACCCACGATGCGCTGGAGCCCTTGCAGTACGTGTTCAGCGACGGCCGTCGACGCCTCGGTGTACTGACCGACCTGGGCTGCTACGACTCGACGCTGCTGGAGCACTACCGGGGCCTGGACGCCCTGATGATCGAAGCCAACCACTGCCGCGATATGCTGGGGCGCGGGCATTACCCGATGTTTCTCAAGCAGCGGGTAGGCGGCGATTACGGACATTTGAACAACCACCAGGCCGCGAGCCTGGTGGCGGAGCTGGGATGGGAACAGTTGCAGCACCTGGTGCTGGCCCATCTCAGCAGCAAGAACAACCTGCCACAGCTGGCCCGGCAATGTTTTGTCGATACCCTCGGGTGCGACCCGGACTGGCTGCAAGTGGCCAACCAGGATTGTGGGCTCGACTGGCGCGAAATCGTCTAGCCCCTCTCATTTAGCAAGCGGAGCCCATCATGGAAAAACGTGAAGAACTCTACCGCGGCAAAGCCAAGTCGGTTTACAAGACCGACGACGCCGACCGTTTGATCCTGCTGTTCCGTAACGACACCTCGGCCTTCGACGGCAAGCGTATCGAACAGCTCGACCGCAAGGGCATGGTGAACAACAAGTTCAACGCCTTCATCATGCAGAAACTGGAAGAAGCCGGTATTCCGACCCAGTTCGACAAGCTGCTGGGCGACAACGAATGCCTGGTCAAGAAGCTCGACATGATTCCGGTCGAATGCGTGGTGCGCAACTACGCCGCCGGTAGCCTGGTCAAGCGCCTGGGCGTCGAGGAAGGCATCAAGCTGGAGCCATCGACCTTCGAACTGTTTCTGAAGAACGACGAGAAGGGCGATCCGTTCATCAATGAATCCCACGTGGTTGCCTTCGGCTGGGGTACCGCCGAGCAACTGGTCAAGATGAAAGCGCTGTCGCTGAAGGTCAACGAAGTACTGACCAAGCTGTTCGACGACGCTGGCCTGCTGCTGGTCGACTTCAAGCTGGAGTTCGGCGTATTCCACGGCGAAATCGTCCTCGGTGACGAGTTCAGCCCGGACGGTTGCCGCCTGTGGGACAAGGAAACCCGCAAGAAGATGGACAAGGACCGCTTCCGCCAGGGCCTCGGTGATGTCATCGAAGCCTACGAAGAAGTCGCCAAACGCCTGGGCGTGCCGCTGTAATCCGGCACGTTCGCGCAAGCATCTGAAAGCACGCGATTTTTTTCATCAAAAGGCTTCGCCTTTGGGAAAAGTGCTGGTATGATGCGCGCCACTGGAGAGATGCCGGAGTGGCCGAACGGGACGGATTCGAAATCCGTTGTACCTTCGCGGGTACCTAGGGTTCAAATCCCTATCTCTCCGCCATACAAGCCAAAGCCCCTGAAATTGCAAAGTTTCAGGGGCTTTGTCGTTTCAGGGACTTTATAAGCCTGAGCATTGCAGGAGTCGCCATCACCTCTATAAGATTGCGACTCTTTCTCATTTGCTTCAGGTCCCTTTCCCGTGCCTGCCTCCAACACCAATAAACTGGGCTTCTTCTTCAGCGACCATCACCGTTGGCTGTTGCAGCATGTACGGCGACACCTGAGCAATCGCGCGGATGCGGAAGACACCGCAGCGGAAACCTTCTGCCAGCTCCTGAGCGCTCGCGTCGATCCAGAGAGCATCGAACAACCGCGCGCCTACCTTTCCACCATCGCCCGTCGCCTGATCTTCGATCGCCATCGTCGTCGCCGCCTGGAACAGGCCTATCTGGAGCGCCTGATGCTGCTGCCGGAAGAGCTGGCACCCTCGCCGGAAGACACTCACCTGCTGCTGGAAGCCCTGCATGCCATCGACCGAACCTTGTCCGGGTTGCCGCTGATCGTGAAAAAGGCCTTTTTGATGAGCCAGCTTGATGGCCTCAGCTATGCGGAAATCGGCCGTCGTCTGAATGTCTGCCAGCGCACCGTCGGTCGCTACATGACCCAGGCCCTGCGCGAGTGCTACCTGAGCGGAGCGCAGCCATGAGCCGTCGTGCGCTGGATCCGGTTGCGGAGGAGGCGATCGCCTGGATGGTGCGTTTGCGCTCGGGGCATGACGACGCCAAACAGCAGGCGCATTTTCAGACGTGGCTGAGCCAGAGCCCGGCCAATGCCGCCGCCTGGGAGCAGTTGCAGCGCGGGCTCGGCAGGCACTACGAGGTTGCCCGTCGTGCACCTGGCGTGCTGCGTGACACCCTGCTGCAACCGGAAGCCGGCCGCCGCGATGTGCTGCGGGGCATGGTCGGTCTGGGTTTGCTCGGTGGCGGGCTATGGTTGGGCGGGCGCAGCGAGAGCGGCCGCACGCTCCTGGCCGACCTGCGCACCGGTACCGGCGAGCGCCGCAACCTGTCGTTGCGTGATGGCAGCCGCCTGATGCTGAATGCCGACAGCGCGGTGGATTGCGACTTCTCCGCCGAACGTCGGCTGCTACGTCTGTACCGCGGCGCGCTGGTGGTCCAGGTGGCTGCAGACCCGGGGCGGCCGTTTATCGTGCGCAGTGATCAGGGCGATATTCGTGCCCTGGGCACGCGTTTCCTGGTCGAGCAACTGGCGGGCAGCACCCGGGTGGTCGTGCTGGAACACGCCGTACGCACCTCGTTGCCCACCGGTGAAACCAGGGACCTGACCGAGGGCCAGGCGGTGATGCTGTACCCGCAACGCATCGAGCCGCTGCCATCCGGCCAGGCCTATCGCGCCGATTGGATCGACGGCCGCCTGAGCATCATCGACGAATCCCTGGCGACCCTGATCGACGCTTTGCGTCCCTACCGCTCCGGGTTTATCCGGGTCAGCCCGCAGGTCCGCGACTTGCGTGTGCAGGGCGTATTCCCGCTGGACGACAGCGACCGCACCCTGGCCGCCCTGGCGGAAACCCTGCCGATCCGGGTCAAGCACTACGGGCCCTGGCTGACCCTGATCGAAGCGCCTTGAAAATGATGCAAGAAAAAATCTTTCTCATTCGTGTCCGGTTTTTTCCGCTCGTTGCACCTCTCTCCTGACAACGCCAACACAATCAGGAGAATCCCCGTGTTCAAACCTTGGCCCCTCGCCCTTGCCATCGCCCTGGCCGCCTTGCCCACGGCCTTCGCCCGGGCCGAAGGCTCCCAGCAGCAACAGCTGCTGCGCTTCGACCTGCCGGCCGCGAGCCTGGCGCACACCCTGAACGCCATTGCCCGGCAGAGCGGGCAGGTGATTTCCCTGGATCCCGCGCTGGTCGCCGGCAAGCAGGCGCGGGCGATCCGTGGCGAAATGAGTGTGTTGCAGGCGTTGCAGCAGGCGCTGGCGGGTAATCGCCTGCAAGTGATCGTCACCGGCAGCGGCAGTTTCAGCGTGATGCCGGCGATCGAGACCAGCGGCGTGATGGAGCTGGGGCCGACCAGCATCAACGGCACCGGCCTGAGCGAGACCACCGAAGGCAGCGGCTCCTACACCACCGGCGCCGTGACCATCGGCAAGACCCCGCAGACCCTGCGCAATACTCCGCAGTCGGTCACCGTGGTCACCCGCAAGCTGATGGATGACAAGAACCTGGTGTCCCTCGACCAGGTGATGGCCCAGACCCCCGGCATCACCCGCGCCAACCGTGGCTATGGCAACAACCACTTCAGCTCCCGTGGCTTCGACCTGACCGATGACAGCTACATGGTCGATGGCGTGGCCGGCCAGGCCTTCGCCTACACCGGCTGGATGATTCCGGACATGGCGGTGTTCGATCGCGTCGAAGTCCTGCGTGGTGCCGCCGGCTTGCTGGTGGGCGCGGGCGGTCCAGGCGGTGCGGTGAACCTTGTACGCAAGCGCCCGACCGTCGAACCACGCTTTTCCGTCACTACCCGCGCCGGTTCCTGGGACAACTACCGTCTCGATCTCGATGCCAGTGGCAAGCTGAACAGTGAAGGCACCCTGCGCGGGCGCATGGTCGCGTCCTACGAGGACAAGCACTCGTTCATCGATGTCACCGAGAGCAAACGCCCGCTGCTGTACGGCATCGTCGAAGGCGACCTGAGCGACGCCACCACCGTTGCCGTAGGACTGCGCCGTCAGACTTCGCGTATCGATGGCTACAGCGTTCTTGGCCTGCCGAACAACCCCGATGGCAGCAATCCTCACCTCAAGCGCTCGACCTTCCTTGGCCAGGACTGGGCCAAGCTGCAGACGCACACCGACGAAGTCTTTGCCGACCTCAGCCATCGCTTCAATGAAAACTGGAGCAGCAAGGTCGCGGTATCCCATTCCGAAAGTGGCTTCAACCGCAGCGCCATCGAGTGGGGCGCGGACGACACCCTCGAATATGGCAGCCCGACCGGGCCGATGATCTCCGGTACCAGCTTCCACAAGTTCGATGTCACCGCCAACGCCATCGATGGTCACCTGGACGGCGACTTCGAAGCCTTCGGCCTGAACCACCAGATCTCGCTGGGTGCCAACTGGTCGAAGCGCAAGATGAACGACAAGGATGCAACGGCGCGCCTGGACACCCCATTGCCGCTCAACGTCTACGATCCCGACCATCACCTCTTCCCCGAGCCGGCCCGACCTGCCTGGGATGCCAAGGACGACACCATCGACACCCGCTACGGCACCTACCTGAACGCCCGCCTGCACATGACCGAGGATCTGAGCCTGGTGCTCGGCGCGCGCCTGAGCTGGTACAAGACCGAGGCCTGGAACGGCGATCTGGTCACGACCAACCAGCAGAAGCACGAGTTCACCCCCTTCGTCGGTGCCATTTACGACCTCGATCAGAACTGGTCGTGGTACGCCAGCTACGCCGACATCTTCATGCCCCAGGCCAGCTACCGTACCGCTGCGGGCGGCATGCTCGACCCGGCGATCGGCTCGAACTATGAAACCGGGATCAAGGGCGAGTTGCTCGACAAGCGCCTGAATGTGTCCTTCGCGGTGTTCTACATCGAGCAGGAAGATGTTGCCGCGCGGGACTACGAGAACACCGGAAAATGCCCGCAGGATGTCGCCGGTCGCTGCTGGCTGAACAGCGATGGCATCAACCGCAGCAAGGGCTTCGAGGCCGAGGCCAGCGGCGAGCTGCTGCCGGGGTTGCAGGTGGCAGCCGGCTATACCTTCAACACCACCAGCTCCCAGGATGGCGGGCCGATCTCCGCGCAAACGCCGAAGCACATGCTGCGCGCGAACACCAACTACACCCTGCCGGGTGAATGGAGCCGCTTCAGTGTCGGTGGCGGCGTTTCGGCGCAGAACTCCTACTACGACGCCTACAACGGTGTGAGCAACAGCGGCCGCGCGCTGTTCGACGCCCGCGCGGCATACAAGATCGACCAGAACTGGACAGTGGGCGTGGATATCGAAAACCTGCTGGACCGCAAGTACTTCGACTCGACCGGGTACTGGACCCGCGGGACTACCTACGGCACGCCGCGCAGCTACATGGTGTCGTTGCGCGGGGATTTCTGATTTCAGGCCACGAAATCTCATGCGCTACTGCTGACCTCATCGCCGGCAAGCCGGCTCCCACAGGATTTCTGGACCAGCCACAGGGGCGGTGCACGGCACTGACCTTGTGGGAGCTGGCTTGCCAGCGATAAGGCCGGGGCTGCCAATGAATCATCAGGCTTCGGGTTACTTCTCCGGAGCCAACTCCATCCGATACTCGATCACCCCCGGCTTTTTCGCGATCCAGTCATACAGCCGCTGCGCCGTGCGATTGCTTTCCTGGGTATGCCAGTACAGCCGGTCGCAGGCCTGTTCCCGTGCCTGGCCCTGGACGTACTCGATCAACTGCTTGCCGATCATCCGCCCGCGCACGCTCGGGCAGACGTACAGGTCCTCAAGGTAGCAGAAGTCGTTCCGGCCCCAGGTGGAGCGATGAAACAGGTAATGCACGAAACCGTAGATCCGCTTGGCGTCGGCGGCCACCGCACAATGCACCGGCTCCGCAGGATCGAAGAAGCGCTCCCAGGTGAGTTCGGTGATTTCCATGCCCAGGTCGACCTTGTAGAAGGTCTGGTAAGCGCTCCAGTATTCGCACCACTGCTCAACGTCGCCCCGCGCCAGGGGACGCACCGCTATCGATTGTTGTACTGCTGCCATGGGTAAGACTCCTGTTCGCGTCGCTCGAAATGAGCGACTGTCTGGCAGCAATTTATAGAGTGCGAATGGCCTGATTTGACCGGCCAATTTTCAATGACAAATCAGGCCATTTTGCGCAGGACGTGCTTCAGTCTTTTCACGGCGTCCGCCAACTCCGCTGGTGTGTGTGCCGCAAACCCCATCAGCAAACCCGCGTCGTTGCGCGGTTGGGCGTGCAGGCTGCCCATCCCCAGCAGATCCACGTCCACCGCCCTGGCCGCTTTCACCAGTGCCTGTTCGTCCATCGGTCGGGTGAAGAAGCAGGGCATCTGCATGCCGCCTGCGGGCAGGCGCGGGGCGAGAAAGTCGGACAGGTGCCTGTCCAGCAATTCGCCGAGAATGTCCCGGCGTGCTGCATAGAGCGAGCGCATGGTGCGTACGTGGGCACCGAGATGACCGCCTTCGATAAAACGCGCCAGGGTCAGTTGCGAAAGGGAAGGCGGGTGACCGTCCTGCAGGGTGCGCGCCGCCGTCATCGGGCCGACCAGTTGCGGGGGCAGGACCATGTAGCCAATGCGCAAGCCGGGAAACATGGATTTGGTGAAGGTGCCGATGTAGAGCGTCCGCTCATGGGGATCGAGTCCCTGCACGCAGGCGGTGGGGCGGCCCTCATAGTGGAACTCGCTGTCGTAATCGTCCTCGATGATCCAGGCCCTCTGTCGGCGAGCCCATTCGATCACGGCCAGGCGCCGGTCCAGGGACAGGGTGGTGCCGCTGGGAAACTGATGGGATGGGGTGAGGAACACCGCCCGGGCATCGCCTGCCCGCTCCAGCATCAACTCCACCTGCATACCATCCCGATCTACGGGAATGGCGACGCATTCCAGTCCGGCGGCGTCGATGGCTTTTCTTGCGCCGTGGTACATCGGGTCTTCCACCAGCACCCGTTCGCCGGCATCCATCAACACGTTGGCGGACAGTCCGAGCGCTTGCTGCGAGCTGGTCAGGATCAGCACGCGATCAGCGCTGGCGCGGGCGCCACGTTCGAGATTGAGGTAGTCGGCGATCGCGCTGCGCAGGACCTCCATGCCTTGCGGCGCGCTGTGCAGCAGGGCTCGGCTGCCATGTTCCTTGATCACCTGGCGCTGCAGCCGCTCCCAGATTGCCAGGGGAAAGTTGCGCGTCTCGGCGACGCCCGGGGCAAAGGGCCGTGGGTACTGGAAGTTGTGCACGCCACCGTCGCGGTATATGGCCGCACCTCGGCGACTCAGCTCGGGCTGTGTAGCGCTGGCCCTGGAGGGCGATGGCTTGCGCGCCGGCAGATGGCGGATGCGCTCCGAGACGAAACTGCCGCTGCCGACCTGACGCTCGATGAATCCCTCGGCATGCAACTGCCCGTAGGCCGCTTCCACCGTATCCCGTGATACACCGAGGGACCTGGCCAGCGGTCGCGTGGCCGGGAGCGGCTTGCCCACCGTCAGCGCGCCATCGAGGATCAACTGGCGAATGGCGCGCTGGATACGCACATGCAGGGACTGGGCGGCATGGGCCGGATCGCTGATCCAGGCCTTTACCGATTCCAGTTGGGCGGTCTTGAACATAGGGCTGCTGTCGTCCGTGAGCGGGCAGGAAATTGCCCGCCATTCTACGGTGCACAGCGGACGGCTTCAGCCGAAGATCACATAGCTCTTGCGCACGGTCTGGCGGATCGTCCAGGTGCCCTGGCTATCCGGCGGGAAGCACAGGCTGTCACCGGCGCGGAATTCCAGGGGCTCGCCGCCATCCGGGGTGAAGCTGCCCTCGCCACTGATGATGTAGCTGTATTCCGCTTCCTTGACGCCGCGGCGGAAACTGCCGGGCGTGCATTCCCAGATACCGGTTTCGGCGTTGGCGCCTGGCAGGCTGTGCTGGCCGGCGCTGCGGCTGTGGGCGCCGGAATCACCGAGTGGGGTCGGCGAACTGAACTGCTCTTCGCTGATGGCGGGTATGACGATCGGGGTCATCGAAAGCGCTCCTTGGTATCAGAAAACGGCATCGAGCAGCCGGTACCAGGCGATGCCGACGCCCAGGTAGAGGCGCTGCAGGCCGTGGAAGGGAATGGGCCGGATCGGCGAGACGGGGAACGGGAAGTCCTGTTCCTTGCCCAGCAGGCGTTGCGCCAGGTGCCGCCCGAGGGTACTGGTCATGGCGATGCCGCGACCGTTGTAGCCGAGCAGGATGCTCAGGTTCGGCGCCGGTTCGTGCAGGCGTGGCATGAAGTCCTGGGTGAGGGCGACGCGACCGGCCCACTGGTATTCGAACTCGACTCCGGCCAACTGCGGGAACAGTCCGAGCATCGAGCGCTTGAGATGATTCCAGTCCGCCGCCGAGCGTGGTTCGGCAAAGGGGCCGCGCCCGCCGAGGAGCAGGCGGCCACTGGCATCTTGCTTGAAGTACAGGAGCAGGCGCCGGGCATCGGAACACACCTCGCCCCCCGGCAACACACTGCGGCGCAGTTCACCCGGCAGCGGCCGGGTGGCGACGATGAAGCTGTTGGCCGCCAGCACGGTCTGGCGCAGGCTGGGCCACAGGTTGTCGGTGTAGCCGTTGGTGGCGAGCACCACGTGTTCGGCGCGCACGCTCTGTTGCCGGTCGGTGGTCAGCAGCCAGCGGCCATCTTCCCGGCGCAGATCGTTGACGCGGTTATGGCCGTGGATCTGCACGCCCTCGGTGATCGCCGCATGGGCCAGGCCGCGGGCATAGCTCAGCGGCTGCACGCTGCCAGCGCGCGGATCGACCCAGGCGCCCAGGTAATCGCTGCTGCCGATGCGTCGGGTGACGCTGGCCTGGTCGAGCATTTCCACCGGCACGCCCTGTTGTCGCCATTGCCCGGCGCGGCGCTCGATGGCGCGCATGGCGGCGGGGGAGGCGGCGGGCTGGATCCAGCCGTGGCGGGTGGCTTCGCAGTCGATGTTGTAGCGCTCGATCAGTTCGAAGACGTTGTCCGCGGCATGCCCGACCACATCGATCAGGCGCTCGGCGCGCTCGCCGCCGAACATCCGGCGCAGGTCATCGGGGTCGTGCTTGAGGCCGGGAATCACCTGGCCGCCGTTGCGCCCGGAAGCGCCCCAGCCCGGCTCGCCGGCATCCAGCACGCAGACCCGGGCGCCGCCACGGGCCAGGTGCAGGGCGGTGACCAGTCCGGTGTAGCCGGCGCCGACCACGGCCACATCGACCCGCAGGTTGTCCTGCAATGGCGGGGTCGCCGGCGCCGCGATGGCGGTGGCGGCCCACAGCGAAGGAGGCAGTGCCAGGCTCATGCCGCGCCCCCTTCGGTATTCAGCAGGCGCCGGAGGAATTCCTGGGTGCGCGGTTGCTGCGGTGCGCCGAGCACATCCCGCGCTGCGCCTTCCTCGACTATGCGTCCGCCATACAGGAAGCACACCTTGTCGGCCACTTCACGGGCAAAGCCCATCTCGTGGGTGACCACCACCATGGTCATGCCTTCGGCGGCCAGGGTGCGCATCACCGTCAGCACCTCGCCGACCAGTTCGGGATCGAGGGCCGAGGTCGGTTCGTCGAACAGGATCGCCTTGGGCCGCATGGCCAGGGCGCGGGCGATCGCCACCCGTTGCTGCTGGCCGCCGGACAGCTCGTCCGGGTAGGCGTCCATGCGGTGGCTCAGGCCGACTTTTTCCAGCAGCGCGCGGGCATGCTCGCGGGCGGCATCCGGGTGTTCCTTCTTCACATAGACCGGGCCTTCCATCACGTTCTGCAAGGCAGTGCGATGGGGGAACAGGTTGAAGCGCTGGAACACCATGGCCACCTGGGTGCGGATCTCGTGGATGGTCTTCGCATGACGGTCGACCCGCTCGCTGCCCACCAGGATGTCGCCACCCTCGTAGGTTTCCAGGCCGTTGATGCAGCGCAGCAGGGTCGATTTGCCCGAGCCGGACGGCCCGATGAGGCACACCACCTGGCCGCTTTCCACGCTCAGGTCGATGCCTTCCAGCACCCGGGTGCTGCCGTAGCTCTTGTGCAGGGACTTGATGCTGATCATGCGGTTTTCCTCGTGGCGATCCGCGCTTCGAGGCGGCGCAGGGCATACGACAGCGGCAGGCTCAGGGCCAGGTAGAGCAGGGCCACCAGGGTGTAGACGGTCATGTTCTCGAAGGTCGAGGAGGCGATCAGCTGGCCGGCACGGGTCATTTCCGCGACGGTGATGGTCGACACCAGCGAGGAATCCTTGAGCATCATCACCAGGGTGTTGCCGTAGGGCGGCAGGGCGATGCGGAAGGCCTGGGGCAGGACCACCCGGCGCATGATCATCGGTCCGCGCATGCCGATGGACTCGGCGGCCTCGATCTGGCCCTGCTGGATGGCCTGGATGCCGGCGCGGAAGTTCTCCGCCTGGTACGCCGAGTAGGCGATGCCCAGGCCGATGATGCCGGCCTGCAGGGCGCTGAGCTGCACGCCGAATTCCGGCAGGACGAAGTAGATGTAGAACAGCTGCACGATGATCGGCAGGCCGCGGATGATGTTGACCACGGTGATGCCGAACAGGGCGACGGCGCGCACCTTCGACACCATCATCAGGGCGAAGGCCAGGCCGATGAGCGAGCTGAGCAGGAACGAGGCGATCGTGACCTGCACGGTGACCACCGCGCCACTCAAAAGAATGGGCAGGAAGTCCAGAGCGTTCTGGAGAAACATGGGAAATGTCCGTGATGTTCAATCAGGAAAGCGCGCCCGCACGGGGCGCGTGAGAGTCGACCGTCAGTCGAGGTGCCACTTGTCGATGATCGCCGCCAGGGTACCGTCGGCCTTGATGCTGGCGATGCCCTGGTTGACCCGGCTGAGCATCTGCGTATCGCCCTGGCGCATGATGATGCACACCTCGCCCTTGATCTGCGGCTGGTAGCTGTCCACCAGGCGCACCTTCTTCAGGGTGCCCTTGGACATCTGGTAGGCGAGGATCGGGTGATCGCCGAAGCCGGCCTTGATCCGGCCCAGGGCCAGGTCGCGGGTCAGGTCGGCGAGGGAGTCGTAGCCGCGCACTTCCTTGAAGATGCCGCGCTGGTTGAGCTTGTCGATGAAGATGGTGCCGACCTGGGCGCCAACCACTTCGCCCTTGAAGTCATCCATGCTGGTGTAGGCCTGGGTGTCGTCGTCGCGGACGATCAGGCCCTCGCCGTATTCGAACACCGGGTCGGAATACTGCACGACCTTCTCGCGCTCCGGGGTGCGCAGCATGGCGGCGGAGATCAGGTCGATCTTGCGTGCGGTCAGCGAGGGGATCAGGGCGGCGAAGGTGGTCTGGGCGATCTCCACCTCGAAGCCGGCGGCCTTGGCCACGGCCTGGGCCGAGTCGACCATCATGCCCTGGATGCTGTTGCTCTTGACGTCGAGGAAGGTGAAGGGAATGCCGGTGGCGGTGGCACCGACCTTGTAGGTGTCGGCGTGGGCGACCAGCGAGGTTGCGCAACTGGCAACCAGGGCGAGGGCGCAGGTAAACACACGAAGGCGAGGATGCATGGCGAATACTCCCATTTGACGCGGTTTTTTATAGTTGTGCGTTATGGATGGCCTCATGGAGCGGCAGGAGGCAGTGATTCGACTATAAATCTGATTTACACGAATCGTAAAGAGATTTATAAATATCGCTTATCGATATTCAAAGCCTGATTTTTACCAAGGACGTGCCATGAGCGATAACGACAACAGCCTGTTCAACCAGTCCCTGGAGAAAGGCCTGGCGGTGCTGCGCGCCTTCAATGCGCGCAACCGCACCATGAACCTGGCGGAGGTGGCGGCGGCGGCCGGCATCAACAAAAGCTCCGCGCAACGCATGATCCACACCCTCGAAGCCCTGGGTTACGTGAGCAAGCACCCGGTGACCAAGCGCTTCCAGCTGACCCCCCACGTGATGGAGATCGGCTACAACTACCTCGCCGCCGACACCCTGGTGGATGTGGCCAACCCCTTCCTCGCCGAGCTGGCGCAGACCACTGGCGAGACCACCAACCTCACCGAGCCGGTGCGCAGCGACATGCTCTACGTGGCGCGTTTCGTCGGCCCCAAGTTCATCCCCATCCATTTGCCGATCGGCAGCCGCATCCCCATGTACTGCACCGCTTCCGGGCGCGCCTACCTGGCCGCGCTGGAGGATGACGAGGTCATGGCGTTGCTGGAGCAGAGTGATATCGCCAGCCACACCCAGTTCACCCGTACCTCGCTGGACGACATCCTTGGCGAGATCGCCGAGATCCGCCGCAAGGGCTATGCGATCAACAGCGAGGAACTGTTCCTGGGCGACATGGCGGTGGCGGCCGTGGTGCGCAACAGTCAGGGGCGGCCGGTGGCTTCGGTGCATGTGGTGGCGCCGACCAGCCGCTGGACCCGCGAGGAGGCCGAGCGGCGCCTGGCGCCCGCAGCGCTGGAGTGCGCGCGGGCCATCAGTACCTCGATCAGGACGCTGTAACGGGCCTTGCCAGGGCCTGGGCGACCCGTTGCGAGAGCAGCATCGCCCCTTCGCCTTGCGGGTGCAGGTGGTCGAAGTCACCGAAGTGCTCGGGGAGGAATGCCGCATCGGCGTAGAGATCGAGAATCTCCATGGCGAAGCCGGGGGCGAGGGTGCCCAGCAGTTGCTGGAGCTCGAAGGCGCCACGGAACAGGAAGGCGCTGTCGGTACCAGCCACGGCGCGGTATTCCTCGTGCATCGGCGGGATCACCACCAGCACCCGGTGCTTGAGTTCGGCGGCCAACAGCAGCAGTTGCGCCAGATACTGGTTGCCCTCTTCGCGGGCGTTCAGGCGCATATGGTCGGCGACCCGCTGCGCTGCGCCATGGCCTGCGGGCATGAAGCCTTTCTCTACCTCGGGCAGGAAGCCGGCCACGCCGCCGAGCGTGCTGCCCACCGTCGCCAGGCGGCCTTGCAACTGCGTGGCGATCTGCGTCAGCAGCGGATCCGCGTAGCTCAGCCCCAGCTGGAAAATCTCGTTCATCAGTGGCGCCAGGGTCTTCTCGCTGGGGGACTGCTCCAGCAGATTGCCCGGGGAAAACAGCGAGTAGAACACGATCACCGTATCCAGGTTCGGCACCTGGCTCACGGCGTACTGATACAGCGCCAGGGCGTGGCGAAAGTCCTGGGAGCGGCCGCACAGGTTGAAGGCGCCCGGGCAGTAGCGCGGATCGAAGGCGAAGTCGCCGTGGGACGAACCGAGGGCGACGCTGGTCAGTCCGTGGCGGTCCTGTTGCAGCATGGTGCGTTTGGCGGTGAAGTATTCGATCAGCGCCGGGAATGGATTGGAGTCGTTCATCCTTGGTCTCCTGCAGCGTAAGTTCGGCGTACTTGCTCCACGCTGGGGAAGTTCTCGCTGATGAAGCCGCGCTGCATCGATTTGTGTTGGGTAAAGGGGTATTCGCGCTCGATGAAGGTCGGCTCGCTGGCGTTCTCGTAGCGGCCGCTGATCGACAGGCGGATCCGCTCGTCGCCCTCGCGGGAAGAGCGATGAATGGTGAAATTGGACATCAAGCAAACGCCACCCTTGCCGACACAGACAGGTATGAAGTCGGCGTCGTTGTAATGCCGCTGGTCGACCCGCAGCACATGTTGCTCCTGGGTGCCGTCGAGCAGTCCGAGCAGATGGCTCTTGGGGATGACTTCCATGGTGAACAGTTGCGGATCGATGTCCATGAACGGAATCCAGGTGGTGATGGTGTCCAGGCTGCCCTGCACCGAGGTCCAGTCCTGGTGCACGTCGAAGCCCTGGTAGCCACCGGGAATCACCAGGCGCCGGGACATCAGGTGCAGCACCGGCGTGGTCTGGAACAGTGGCGTGGTGATGCCCAGATCGGCAGTGGCCTGACGCAGGCGTTCCTCGGTCATCAGGCGATACACCCCATGGAGCTTGGAGCACATGCGCAGGGTCGCGAGGTAGAGCGGCACGCTGGCACCGAGCAGGGCGGCCATGTTGTCGTGCAGGGCGTCGAGGAGCGGGCCTTCGGCCACGGGCAGATTCAGGCGCTCCAGTTGCTGGGCGAAGGACAGGTTGAAATGTGCGAGGGTTTCATCGAGGTGCTGCGGATCGAAGATGTCCTCCACCACCAGGTATCCGTTGTCCTGGTAAAAGCGGATCTGATTTCGCTCAAGAATCTTGCCCATCGGCCCGGTGCCCTTTTTCGTTGTGCCAGCGAGGGTGCTATCGTGGCCGGCAGTATACACAGCGCATCTTTCACGTCGGTTTGACCTGACTCACTTTTGTACGCCTGGGAAGTCACGATGCAGAAAGTTGTCATTTTCGGAATTCTGGATACTGCGCAGCTGGCGCATTACTACCTGAAGAAAGACCCGACGGTCGAAGTGGTCGCCTTTACCGTGCATGAGCGCTACATCCCCGAGTCGAAGCTGTTCGAAGGCTTGCCGGTGGTGCCGTTCGAATCGCTCAACGATTATTTCCCGAACAACCAGTACAAGCTGTTCGCGCCCATGACCGGGCGCAAGATGAATCGCTTGCGTGAGTCGGTCTACCTCCAGGGCAAGGACAAGGGCTATGAGTTCATTTCCTACGTCAGCCCGAAGGCCACGGTAAATGACAACGTCATCGGCGAGAACTGCTTCATTCTCGAAGACAACACCCTGCAACCCTTCACCACCATCGGCAACAACGTGGTGCTGTGGAGTGGCAACCATATCGGCCATCACGGCGAAATCCGCGACCACGTGTTCTTCACCTCCCACGTGGTGCTGTCCGGGCATTGCCTGGTGGAGCCCTACGCCTGGCTGGGGGTCAACTCGACCATCACCAACAACTGCACCATCGCCGAAGGCACCTGCGTGGCGATGGGCGCACTGATTTCGAAAAACACTCAACCCTGGCAGCTCTATATCGGCGCACCGGCCCGTGCGGTGAAGAGCAGTCAGGAACTGGATTTTTAGGTAGAACATGGCCTGGAAAAAACTCGGCAGAACCTTCGACCCGGATATCGACTGGGTTGGCTCCCACGCCCAGGTGCCCACCAGCCTGGTGCTCGATGACGTAATCCGGGTCTTCATCTCGACCCGCAACGCGGCCGGCAAGGCCCTGTGCTATGCGGTCGACCTGGACAAGCACGACCCGCGCAAGGTGGTCGCCCGCCACCGCGAGCCGTGCCTCGGTTTCGGCGCCCCCGGCACCTTCGACGACGAGGGCGTGATGCCCAGCTACGCGGTGAAGAAGGACGGTCGCACCTATCTCTACTACAGCGGCTGGAACCAGCGTGTCACGGTGCCATACCACAACGCCATGGGCGTGGCGGTCTCGGACGACGACGGCCTGCATTTCGAGAAGCTGTTCGAAGGCCCGATCATGGACCGCACCGCGACCGAGCCATACCTGGCGGTGACGCCCACGGTGCTGTTCGACGATGGCCTGTGGAAGATGTGGTACGTCTCCGGCACCCGCTGGCTGGAGGTCAACGGCAAGTACGAGCCGCTCTATGTGATCAAGTACGCCGAATCGACGGATGGCTACAACTTCACCCGTTTCCCCGAGCAGTGCCTGGAGTCGCGCTTCCCCACCGAAGCCTTCTCGCGCCCTTGCGTGATCAAGCAGGACGGTCTGTTCAAGATGTGGTACTGCTCCCGCGCCTCGGAGGATTTCCGCAATGGCGCCGGCTCCTATCGCATCCGCTACGCCGAGTCGGTCGATGGCCGCACCTGGACCCGCTTCGACGACGAAGGCATTGCGCCGTCCGCCGAGGGCTGGGACTCGCTGATGACCTGCTACCCGTTCATCTTCGAGAGCAACGGCAACCAATACATGCTGTACAACGGCAACCGATTCGGGACCAGCGGCTTCGGCCTGGCCCAGTGGAGTGATGATGAGTAACGACAAGATCCAGGACGATGTCTACAAGCTGGAATCCGCTGCCTCGGACCTGCAATACGCCTTCCGCGACAAGCTGCGCGACCTGTACCTGAACAGCCCGCTGTCGACCGATGACCTGCTGTTCAATATCGGCCTGTATACGCGTAGCTCGGTGATGGTGAAATTCATCGTCCTCAGCGACCTGTACAAGCGCTTCAAGCACATCCCCGGGATCATCTGCGAGTTCGGCACCTGGTACGGCCACAACCTGGTCATGCTGGAGAACCTGCGGGCGATGTACGAGCCGTTCAACAAGCAGCGGCGGATCGTCGGCTTCGACACCTTCGAGGGCTACTCCGCGCCGGGCGAGAAGGATCGCAAGGAGAGCGGCGTATGGGTGGAAAACTCCTATTCGACCCAGGCCAGCTACAAGGACTACCTGGCCGAACTGCTGGAAGTGCACGAGGGTAATAACGTGCTGGGCCACGTCCGCGGCATTCACCAACTGGTGGCCGGCGATGTGCGCGAGACCGCGCCGGAGTACTTCAAGAGCAATGCCTCGGCGATCGTCGCCTTCGCCTATTTCGACATGGGCCTGTACGAGCCGACCCTGGCCGCGCTGAAGGCGGTCAAGCCGCATCTGGTCAGCGGCAGCGTGCTGCTCATGGACGAACTGACCTGGGCCGAAGCGCCGGGCGAGGCCCTGGCCTTCAAGGAAGTCTTCCAGCCTCACGAATACAGCCTGGAGAAGTGCGAGCTGTACCCCTCCAAGTGCATCGTCACCATCAGGTAGGGCCGGACATGCTTTCCATCGAAGCGTTCGACGCCGGCATGGCCGAACGCGGCTGGGTCATCTTCGAACGGGCCATCCCCCTCGGCATCGTCGAGCGGATGCGCGAGGACATCCACAAGGCCTACGCCATCTGCCGCGACTACCAGGTCAAGAACGGCATCGACCAGGACACCAGCCTCACCGTGCACCACCTGATCGGTCAGTTCGACAGCTTTCTCGATTGCCTGGAGGCCTACCCGATCTACCCGTTCATCGAGCGCTATTTCGGCGGCCAGTTCATCCTCAACTCCTACGGCGGGGCGATCAACACGCGGCACAGCCAGTCCTACGCGCAGCGGGTGCACCGGGATATCCGTTCCTACTCCGGGGCGATGCCGCTGCTGCTCAATACCCTGGTGATGCTCGACGATTTCACCGCCGACAACGGCGCGACCTGGATGCTGTCCGGGTCGCACAAGGCCGATGCCAAGCCGGACGACGAGTATTTCAAGGCCCATGCCGAACAGGCCATCGCCCCGGCCGGCAGCATCCTGATGTTCAACTCCAATGTCTGGCATGCCGGCGGCAGCAATACCACCGAGCACCTGCGCCGCTCGGTGACGCCGATGTTCTCCAGGCCATTCATGAAGCAGCAATTCGACTACCCGCGGGCGCTTGGCTATGACCGCGGACCGGCGTTCAGCGAGCAACTGCGCCAGGTCATCGGCTACAACGCGCGGGTTCCCGCCACGCTGGACGAGTGGTATCAACCGCCGGCCAAGCGCATGTATCACTCCAACCAGGGCTAGCCATGTCACGCGACCTCAACACCGAGTACCAGGACACGGAAGACCGCCTGTACGCCTACGACTTCGACTACATCCACCGCGACTACATGCTGCGCGCACTGGCCGGGCAGTTCCGCCCGGGCAATGCCCTGGAGATGGGTTGCTACCACGGCGAGTTCACCAAGAAGCTGTTGCAGGTCTTTGACGACGTGACGGTACTGGAAGGGGCCTCCGACCTGATCGAGATCGCCCGCAAGAACGTCGGTGACCCGCGAGTGAAGTTCGTCCTCGGGCAGTTCGAGGACACCGAACTGCAGCAGCGCTTCGATAATATCTTCCTGATCCATACCCTTGAGCACCTCAGCGAGCCGCAGCCGGTACTGAAGAAAATCCGCGACTGGCTGAGCCCGGGCGGGCGCCTGTTCATCGTGGTGCCCAACGCCAACGCGGCCTCGCGGCAGATCGCCGTGGGCATGGGCCTGATCGACTTCAATGCGGCGGTTACCGAGGGCGAGCGCCGGCATGGCCATCGCTGCACCTACAGCCTCGATACCCTTGAGCACGAGGCCTTGCAGGCAGGTTTCAGGGTAGAGCAGCGTGGCGGCATCCTGTTCAAGCCGCTGGCCAACTTCCAGTTCGATGCCGCGTTCCGTGCCGGGATCGTCGATCAGGCGTTCTTCGAGGGTTGCTACAAACTGGGCATGAAGTACCCGGATCTCACCGCCAGTGTCTACGTGGTCTGTGAGGCCTGAAGCTCACTCCAGGTCGAAGGCTTCAAGATGGGCGCCGATCCCCTCGGCGCCGCTTTCCATCAACGCATCGATGATCGACAGGTACGGCGTGAAGCCCTCGCCGCGCTGGCGATAGGGCAGGGCGCGCATGGCGATGAAGCGCAGCTCGATGCCCCGCTCGGCGAATGCCTGCGGTTCATACAGGGAGCGCCCGCCCTGGGCATTGATGTAGCGGGTTGCGCCTTCCTGGCGGCAGATATCCAGGATCCGTTCCTGCGCCGCCAGATGCGTGTTCTGGTAGATCCTGCTGCTGGTCACGATCTGCGTCTGCAGGCCCATGAAGCGCGCCAGCACCTGCAACTGATGGGTCAGGAAGCCCGCCAGGTTGCGATCTTCATGGCGCAATATGCCTTCCAGCAGCGGAAACACCTCATCGAAACAGGGCGCCTTGCGGTAGGCCATTTCCAGGCTGCGCAACAGGCGTCGCTGCCACTGGGCAGCGGGGGCGATCTCGATCTCGTCGATCTTGCGGTTCTGCGAGGCCTGCAACAGCGGCAGGGTGATCAACCCCGGTGCGCCATTGACCAGAATGCGGTTGCGATTGATCCAGCCACGATTGATGTAGTTGACGTCGTCGTAGACCACGAAGCGCTCGCTGGCCTTGAGCAGTTGCCAGTAGCCGATGTAGGGGAACAGGTACGGCTGCATGATCGCCAGTGCGGTCATGCGGCCGCTCCGGCGATCAGCTCGATGATGAAGTCGACGTTGTCGTGCTCCAGGTTGGGATAGATCGGCAGGCAGATCACCTGGTCCACCACCCGGTGCGCCACCGGCAGGTTGGCGGCACTGGACGAGGGTTGCTCGCAGTACATCGGCAGGCTGCTGATCAGCGGCTGGAAGTAGCGGCGACCATGGATGCCATGGGCCGCCAGATGCTCGAACAGCTGGTCGCGTTGCAGCGGGTAGTCCGGGCCGACCAGGATCGGGAAGTAGGCCTGGTTGCCGAGGGCTTCACCGACCCCGTCGATGCAGCGGATCCCGGCGACCCCGGCCAGGCCCTGGCGATAGCGCTGGTCGATCTGCCGGCGCTTGTCCAGGGCCTGGTCCAGGTGCTGCAGCTGCAACAGGCCGAAGGCCGCATGCACTTCGCTCAGTTTGCCGTTGCTGCCGGTGAACTCGACGGTACTGCCGTCGCGGGACAGGCCGAAGTTCTTCAACTGGTCGATATGGCGTTTGGTCGCTTCGTCGCGGCAGACGATCGCGCCGCCTTCGAAGGTGCTGAACACCTTGGTCGCATGGAAGCTCAGCACCGCCATGTCACCGTGGCGCAGCAGGCTCCCCGCCTGGTCGCGCACGCCGAAGGCGTGGGCTGCGTCGTAGATCACCTTGAGTCCGTGGCGCCGGGCGATAGCGTCGATGGCCTGGACGTCGCAGGGATGGCCGTAGCAATGCACCGGCATGATCGCCGTGGTCTTGTCGGTGATCGCCGCTTCGATGCGCGCAGGGTCGAGATTGAGGGTCTGTGGATCGATATCGACGAACACCGGGCGCAGGTTGTTCCACAGCAGTGAATGCGCCGTGGCGACGAACGAGTAGGGCGTGGTGATGACCTCGCCGCTCAGCCCGGCGGCCTGTACGGCCGTGATCAGCGCCTGGGTACCGTTGCAGAACAGCGAGATATGCTCGACGCCCAGGTACTCGCACAGCGCCGCTTCCAGGCGCTGGTGCAGGCTGCCGCCGTTGGTGAGGATGCGGCTGTCCCAGATTTCCCGCAGGTAGGGAATGAAGTCCTCCAGTTCGGGCAGGGCCGGTTGGGTGACGTAGATCGGTTCGCGCTGCTTCATTGCGAGTCCACCGCTTCGTTCGTCCTGTTCATCGGATCCCTGCCAGCATCGGGATGTTCACAAGGATTTGTCGAATTCATGGCGTGCCCAGAAGTCCTTCATGATCCCCCAGCAGCGTCGCGACTCTTCCTGCGCGGCAGCGCCGTAGAGGACCTGGGTCTGCTCGCCATGGATGCGGAAACTGCTCAGCGGCTGGATCAGGTACACCGTATTGCCGCGCATGGCCAGGTTGAGGAAGATCGCCACGTCCGAGGCCCAGGCTATCGGCTGTTCGTCCACCGACATGAAGTCCGGGGTCACCTCGATCATGTCGTCGCGACGGAACATCACCGTGCTCGGCTCGCCGACGAAGTTGATCTGCGACAGCATCAGCGCGGTGCCCAGGGACAGGCCTTCGATCATCGAATCGGCGGCCACCGGTGCCTGGGTCGCGGGGATATCGGCCAGCGGCGCGCCATGCTGGTCGATGCGCTGGCGCTTGGACGTGACCAGACTGATGTCCGGGTAATCGGCGAACGCCTTGAGCATGCGCTCGACGCACTCGACATCGAGCAGGTCGTCATCGTTGAGGAACTTGATGTACTCGCCGCGAGCTTCCTTGAGGCACAGGACATGGTTGAGGCGACCGATATCCTTGCCGGCGTCCGGGTTGCGCACATAGCGCAGTCGCGAGTCGAAACGGCTGTACTCGCTGACGATGGCTTCAATGGCGTCGGTGGGGCAGTCGTCGCAGACCAGGATTTCCAGGTTGCGGTAGGTCTGGTTCAGCGCGCTTTCCAGGGCCTGGTGCAGGTGCTCGGTGCGGTAGGTCGGCATGACGATGCTGACCAGGGGCTCGGCGTCCGCTGCGAGCTGCCGTTGCGGCTTGCGGAACTCCAGCACCAGTTGTCCTCGCGCGTCGGCGTCCAGGCCATCGAGTTTGGCATCGCTGCTGCTGCCGGGGCCGATGCCGACCACCGGCTCCAGGCCAACCATCTTGCAGACCCGGGTCAGTTCTTCGCTATCCCAGCTCCAGGCTTGCTGGCGCAGGGCGCGGTTGAGCCGTTCGCCACGGCCGATACCCGGTGCTTCAGGGTGGGCGCGGTGCTCCAGGTAGTCGTCGAGCAGCGCTTGCAGGTCGCTGGTCACCAGGCGCAGCACGCCCCCTGGCTGCAGTACCCGGCGGCACTCGTGGAGCAGACGGACGCCCTGGTTGCGGTCCAGGCGCTCGAGCAGATGGGCGCTGTAGATCCCGGGAACCGTGCCGCGGTCCCAGGGCAGGGCGGCACCGGGCTCAAGCTGGAGATCGGCATAGGTGGACTCCAGGTCGATGTTGAAGAAGCCCTGGCGTGGGTGATCGGCGCAACCGAGGTTCAGATAGATGGACTGCATGGAGATCGCTTCGAAAGGTGCATGACCGCTGTATCGGCCGTTGGCCGGTAAACATGATCCTTGCGAGGGAATCGCGCAACTGGCAGGGTGATGGCTTTTTGCCTCGGCGCAAACATTCAACATCCTTGCGCGGACTCTGTGGGAGCTGGCTTGCCAGCGATGAGGCCCATCGCTGGCAAGCCAGCTCCCACAGGGTGCGTTGTCAGGCTCAGGAACTGGAGTCTTGCCCATGCATTCACTGCCCCGCAGCCGTCCCGCCTTCTCCCGGCTGCCCCTGAGCATCGATGTGGCGCCCTTGCTGGCGGCCCTTGCCGATCTCGACGCGTCGCTCTGGCAAGCGCATTTCAATCGCGACTACTACCAGGGCGACTGGAGTGGGGTCGCCTTGATTTCCACCGATTCCCAGGTCGCCCTGGTGCATGGCGACGGCCCGGCGATCAAGCGCCAGCCGTGGTTGCAGGACCGGCGCTGGGAGCAGGGCCTGCGCGGGCTCGACGTGGAGATTCGCAGCGCCCGCCTGCTGCGCCTCGGTCCGCATAGCCATATTCGCGAGCACCGCGACTACGACCTCGGTGGCCACGATGCCGATATGCGCCTGCACGTGCCATTGCTGGCCCCCGAAGACGTGGACTTCATGCTCGATGACCAGCGCATGCCGATGCGCGCAGGCGAGTGCTGGTTTCTGGATCTGTATCGTCCCCACAGCGTCAACAACCATGGCGACAGTCCGCGCATTCATCTGGTCATCGACTGCCGTCCCGGGGCCTGGCTGGATGCGGCGATCGAGGGCGGCCTGGGGCAGACGCCAGCGCCGGGTGCCGGGCGTTTCAACGAAGCCTATGCCAGGTTTGAGCACTGGTTGACCGGCCAGCCGCAGGTCGTGGCGCAATTGGAAGGGGTGTTGGAGCGCGATGCGTTCATCCACAAAAGCATCGAGCTGGGACGGGAGCAGGGCTGGGTGTTCTGCCCGGACCAGGTGCGGGCCGCATTGCGTCGGCGCCGCCAGCAGGTGCGCTGACGCCTTGGCGCCAGCGCAGTGGAGGGGTCAGGCGGTTTTCACCTGGCTGGCGATCTTGTCCTTGATCTCCAGGCGTTCCTTGCGCAGACGGGTGACCAGGTCATCCTCGCTGGCGCTCTGTTCGGCGTCGACGACTTCCTTGTCCTTTTGCAGGTAGCGGGTTTCCAGCTCCCCCAGGTGGGGAACCTTTTTCTTCAGCGCCTCGAATTGTTCCGCGGTCACTCCCAGGTCGGCGTACAGGTTGTGCTTGACCGGCATAGCTTCAACTCCTCAGTCAGGTCGGGGCATGAACCTTCAGGATAGATGCCTTTGCCGGGTTGGGTAGCCGGGGGTTAGTCTGTCGGACCTTTTCCTGCAACGGGTAGTCCCCCATGCCTCAGCTTCATCTGGAATACAGCGCCAACCTGCGCGACCTCGACACCGACAAGGCCCTGCTGCGCCTGAACAGTGCCCTGGTTGCCAGCGGCCAGTTCGGCGACGAAGTCGACATCAAGAGCCGCGCCGTGACCCACCAAACCTTCCGTATCGGCATTGCTCCGGCCGAGCGGGCCTTCGTCCATGTGAAGCTGGCCCTGCTCAGCGGCCGTTCGCCGGAGATCAAGCGACAGTTGTCCGCCAGCCTGCTGGAGGCGTTGAAGGATGTGCTGACGGTGCCGGCCGGTATCGATACCCAGGTGTGTGTGGAAATTCTCGATATCGATCGTGATTCTTATTCGAAAGTGCGTTTTCCCGGGTGAGATGCAATGGCAAGCCGCTGTTTCCTGAGCAGCGGCTGAACCTCAGGTCCGCATTAATAAAAGTTCATTTACGACCATCGTTTGTTGGCGTTTTTTTCACGGAAAATTGATGAGCGGCTGCTTAAAGTCCACCCCGCAAACAAGCTGATATCGCAAAGACATCAGCGGGTGGAATTCTTTATAAGCGAATCGTCATGCCGAAGATCAAGTCGTTGCGTCCCGAATGGGTGACGCTGCTCGCCAGTGCCTATCTGCTGATCGGCTTCAACTCGGTGCTGTGGGGGCACCTCGCCACGGTGCTCCAGGGCGACGGCAAGACGCTGCTGTTGCGCGTCGCCTTCGGCGTGCTGTTGCTGTGCGCGTTCAATATCGTGCTGACCTTGCTGGCGTTTCGCAAAACCCTCAAGCCGCTGTTGGCAACGCTGTTCATCATCAGTGCCGGCGTTGCCTATTTCATGAGTCAGTACGGCGTCCTGATCGATATCGGCATGTTGCGCAATACCGTGGAAACCAATGTCACGGAAGTGCGTGACCTGCTCTCGGTGAAGTTGTTCGTTTATATCTTCCTGCTAGGAGTAATACCGGCCTTCATCCTGTTCAGGACGCCGATAAAGTTTCGCAGCCTGCCCCGCGAGTTGTTGCAGAAACTGTGGGTGGCACTGGCCAGCGCCGCGGTGTTGGCGGCCGTGGCGATGGTCAATTACCAGGGATTGTCGTCGCTGTTTCGCAATCACCATGAATTGCGCCTGATGATTGTCCCGAGCAATTACATCGGGGCATCGGTGAACTATGCCCGGGAAAAGGTCGGCGTGGCCTCGCAGCCGTTCCGCAAGATCGGCGAGGACGCCACGCTCGCTCCGTCCTGGGCGGCTCATCCGCGCAAATCCCTGACCGTGCTGGTGGTAGGCGAGAGTGCCCGGGCGGAAAACTTCGGCCTGCTCGGCTACAGCCGCGACACCACGCCGCAACTGAGCAAGGAACAGGGCTTGCTGAGCTTCAGCAATGTCACCTCCTGCGGCACCGAAACCGCCGTGTCGGTGCCCTGCATGTTCTCCGGCATGACCCGCAAGGACTACGACGCGGCCAGGGCGAAGAACCAGGAAGGTCTGCTGGACATGCTGCAGCGCGCCGGCCTGGTGGTGGAATGGCGCGACAACCAGTCGGGCTGCAAGGGCACCTGCGACCGCGTGCACTTCGAGGATGTCAGCAACCTGAAGGACCCCGGCCTGTGCGCCGACAACGAATGCCACGACGAAATCCTGCTCAAGGACCTCGCCGCGCGCATCGATGACCTGAAGGAAGATACCGTGCTGGTCCTGCACCAGATGGGCAGCCATGGCCCGGACTACTTCAAGCGCTACCCGGCGGCCTTCGAGCGCTTTACCCCGGTGTGCCACAGCAACGCCCTGAACCAGTGCGACCGCCAGAGCATCGTCAACGGCTACGACAACACCCTGCTGTACACCGACCATGTGCTGGCCTCGCTGATCGATGTGCTGCGCAGCAAGCAGGACAAGGTCGATACCGCGATGATCTACCTCTCCGACCACGGCGAATCCCTGGGCGAGTACAACCTGTTCCTGCATGGCACGCCCTACATGCTGGCGCCGGAGCAGCAGAAGCATGTGCCGATGCTGGCCTGGTTCTCGGACAACTACCGCAGCAGCTTCGGCGTCGATGTCGACTGCCTGCAGCAGGGCCGCGAACGGCCGCTGAGCCAGGACAACCTGTTCCATTCCATGCTCGGTCTGCTACAGGTCAAGACCTCGCTGTACAACCCGCAGCTGGATTTGTTCGCCGGCTGCCGGAAACCCTGACAAATCGCGGCACCGCTTCACCGCATCTACTCTGGAAAGGCTACCGTCGAGCGGTTTCCCGGCGGTGGCCTGTGCCGTATATACTGCGCGCCATTGTATGTGGGAGAGCCTTGTGGCCATCGAAATTCACTGGATTACCGACGACAGCGCCCTGGCGGAACATTGCTGGCTCTGGCGTCAACTGCCCTTCGTGGCCCTCGACACCGAGTTCATGCGGGTCGACACCTTCTATCCCAAAGCCGGTTTGATCCAGGTCGGCGATGGTCAACGGGCCTTCCTGATCGATCCGCTGCTGATCAGCGACTGGCAACCGCTGGCCGGGCTCCTCGAAGACCTGGCGGTGACCAAGGTCCTGCATGCCTGCAGCGAAGACCTCGAAGTCCTCGCCCGCCTGACCGGCAGCCTGCCGGCGCCGCTGTTCGACACGCAACTGGCGGCCGGCTATCTCAACCTCGGCTTCTCCATGGGTTACTCGCGGCTGGTCCAGGAAGTCCTTGGCATCGAGCTGCCCAAGGGCGAGACGCGCTCGGACTGGCTGCAACGCCCGCTCTCCGAGACCCAGGTCAGCTACGCCGCCGAAGACGCCGTGCACCTGGCCGAGCTGTACGAGCGCCTGCGTCCGCAACTGAGCGACGACAAGAACGCCTGGGTGCTGGAAGACGGCGCCGAGCTGGTGCTGCAACTGCGTCGCGAGATCGATCCCTACGAGCTGTACCGCGAGGCCAAGCTGGCCTGGAAGCTGTCCCGTGCCCAGCTCGCCGTGCTGCGCGAGCTCTGTGCCTGGCGCGAGCTGGAAGCCCGTGAGCGCGATGTACCGCGCAACCGCATCCTGCGCGAGCATGCCATGTGGCCGATCGCCCGGACCCAGCCGGACAACCTGGTGACCCTGGCCCGCATCGAAGACATGCACCCGCGCACCATCCGCCAGGATGGCGAGTTCCTCCTCGACCTGATCAAGCGCACCGGCAGCCTGCCGCCCGCCGAGTGGCCGCCGGCAGTGCCGGAGCCACTGCCGATCGAAGCCTCGGCGCTGCTGAAGAAACTGCGCGCCATTGGCCAGGCCGAAGCCGAGCGCCTGAACATCGCCCCCGAGCTGATGCTGCGCAAGAAAACCCTCGAGGCGCTGCTCAAGAGCGGCTACCCCGACGGACCGTACCAATTGCCCGACTCGCTGCGCGGCTGGCGTCGCGAGCGGATGGGCCAGGCCCTGCTGGACTGCCTGGCCGATGCCGGAGAACCCTCTTGAAACGTATCTGTTCGATCTACCGTAGCCCGCGCAAGAACGAGATGTACCTGTACCTGCTCAAGGCCGATGGCCTGAGCAAGGTGCCGGAAGCCCTGCTGCCGTTCTTCGGCACGCCGCAACATGCCTTCGACGTGGTACTCAGCCCCGAGCGCACCCTGGCCCGCGAGGATATCGCCAAGGTCCTGGAGAACCTCGACAGCCAGGGCTATCACCTGCAGATGCCGCCGGCCGAAGAGGAATACATCGAGCACCTGCCGGAAGAGTTGCTGCGTCGTAACGACCCGGTCTGATCCCGCCTTAACGGGGCCGGCTTGTGCCGGCCCTCCCGCCGTTCTGCAAGGTTGTAATCGATATGCGCGTTCTGATCGCCGAACAGGATCACGCCCTCTACGCCCGCCTGTTGCGCGAGGCTTTGCCCGAACTCGACGTATTGACCAGTGGTGACTCCGCCGAACTGTCGCGCCACGCCGCGCAGTGCCCGGTGTGGCTGGGCCAGCCGGACCTGCTGGCGAGCCTGCTGCGCCAGGGCCATCGCCCGCAGTGGCTGCAGTCGACCTGGGCCGGGATCACCCCGCTGCTGGCCGAGGGCCTGCCGCGCGAGTACCGCCTGACCCGGGCCGTGGGCATCTTCGGCCAGGTCATGGCCGAATACGTGCTGACCTACATGCTCGGTCACGAGCGCGAGGTGCTGACCCGGCTGATGAGCCAGGTCGAGCGCAAATGGGATGGCCGTCCCGGCCGCAGCCTCGACGGGCGCCGGGTGCTGATCGTCGGGACCGGTGATATCGGTTGCGAGGTCGCGCGGTTCCTCGTGCCGTTCGGCTGCAAGCTGTACGGCGTCGCCAGTTCGCCGCGCGAGCTCGAACCCTTCATCGAAGTGGCCGGGCTTGACCAGCTCGGGCGCCTGGTCGGCCAGGTGGACTATGTGGTCAACCTGCTGCCGGATACCCCGGCGACTCACGACGTCTATGACGCCGCGCTGTTCGAGCGTTTCAACCCGGATGCACTGTTCATCAACGCCGGGCGCGGTGTGGCCGTGGTCGATGGCGACCTGGTTACGGCGCTGACCAAGGGCCATCTGGCCGGGGCGGTGATCGATGTGTGCCGGCAGGAGCCGTTGCCGCGCAATCATCCGTTCTGGACCGCCTTGGGGCTGCTGCTGACCGGGCACAGTTCGGCACCGACCTCGCCGGTGGCGATGGTGCGGTTGTTCGTCGAGAACCTGGGGGCTTATCAGCGGGGCGATGAGTTGCGCGGGGAAGTCGATTTTTCGCGGGGCTATTGAGACCGTAATCGCCGGCAACGCCGGCTCCCACAAGGTCCGCTTTGCACACTGAACCTTGTGGGAGCTGGCTTGCCAGCGATGAGGCCCTGAAGGCTTACAGGGTGAAATCACCCTCGGCCGCCAGTTCGTTCAGCGGCCGACGCGGGCTCGGCACTTCGCGGGCCTGCAGGTATTCGGCCAGGGTCGCCTTGTCACCCAGCTTGCCGATCGCCACGACCGCGTGCAGGTCGTAGCCCTCGGGAATCTTCAGCTCCTTGCGGGTCAGTTCCTGGTCGAAGCCGGCCATGCCGTGGGTGTGCCAGCCGCTGATGCTGGCCTGCAGGGCCAGGTGGCCCCAGGCCGAGCCGGTGTCGAAGGTGTGCCACAGGGCCGGGGTTTCTTCGCTGGCGCCGGGGGCGGTGAAGGTGGTCTTGGAGATGACGATCACCAGCGCCGAGGCATGCTGCGCCCAGCTGCGGTTGAACTCGTTGAGCAGGCCCAGGTAGCGCTCCCAGCTCGGCGTATCACGGCGCGCGTAGAGGAAGCGCCATGGCTGCGAGTTGTACGCCGAAGGTGCCCAGCGCGCGGCTTCGAGGAAGCTCAGCAGGGTTTCCTCGGAGATCGCCTCGCCGGTGAAGGCGCGCGGCGACCAGCGCTGGATGAACTGTTCATGGATGGCGTAGTCAGCGATACGGGGATTGGCGCTCATGGGAATTCCTGGACAGGGGGATGAGAACTGAAATGATTTGCAAAACTACAACTGTCACCCACACCCTGACAAGCGGTCTGGCAAAGGCATTGCGCAGGTCCTAGACTGGCGCCGCCCGCTCTGGGCTGAAGAATTTTGAAACAGGATCACCGCAAGATGCAGGCAAGCCCCGCGCCGTTCTGGACCCGCAAGACCCTCGACCAGCTCGATTCCGTCGAATGGGAGTCGCTGTGCGACGGCTGTGGCTTGTGCTGCCTGCAAAAGCTCGAGGACGAAGACGACAACAGCGTCTACTACACGCGTATCGCCTGCAAACTGCTGGATTTGAAGACCTGCCAGTGCAGCGATTACCCGCACCGCTTCGAGCATGTGCCGGATTGCATCCAGCTCACCCCGGGCAAGGCCGACCAGTTCAAATGGCTGCCGCCCACCTGCGGTTACCGCCTGGTCAGCGAGGGCAAGGACCTGCCGGCCTGGCACCACCTGGTCTGCGGTGACCGCGAGCAGGTGCACAAGCAGCGCATCTCGCAGTCCGGGCGCATGCTCAGCGAGAACAGCGTTGCCGAAGATGATTGGGAAGACTATCTGATATTCCGCGCCAGCTGAGCTGGCGCGTTTCGCGTTTGTGCAAGGAGTCGGGCAATGCCTGTGCGTCACCCTCTGGCGTGGGTCGTGTTGCTGTTGGCCAGCAATGCGGCCTGGGCGAAGAAAGTCGATCTGGATTACCACGTGCGCCTGCTGCCGCAGAGCGGGCAGGCCGAAGTGCGCCTGACCCTCGCCGATGGTGCCCAGGTGCGCAGCCTGGATTTCGACCTGGGCAAGGACGGCCTGTACAGCGATTTCAAGGCCGACGGTCCGTGGCAGCAGGCGGCGGACAGCCCGCGCGGGGTCTGGCAGCCGGCACCGGGCAAGGCCAGCCTGAGCTACAAGGTGCGCCTCGACCACAAACTGAAGAATGGCAGCTACGACAGCCGTATCGCGGCGAACTGGGCGTTGTTCCGAGGTGACGACCTGGTACCGCCGGCGCGTCTCGACCAGCAGGACGGCACGGAGCTGGTGGCGCGCCTGAGCGTCGACCTGCCCAGTGGCTGGGGCAGTATCGAGACGGCCTGGCCGCGAATCGGCAAGCAGCGTTTTCGCATCGACAACGTCTCGCGCCTGTTCGACCGGCCCACCGGCTGGATGCTGGCCGGCACCATCGGCGCGCGGCGCGCCCGTCTCGGCGAGACCGACGTCAGCGTGGCCGGGCCGGTGGGGCAGGGGCAGCGGCGGATGGATGCCCTGACCCTGCTGACCTTCGTCTGGCCGCAATACCAGGCGGTGTTCCCGCGCAATCCGCCGAAGCTGCTGTTGGTGGGGGCTCGCGAGCACCTGTGGCGCGGCGCGCGGGCGGCGAACAACTCGATCTACCTCAACAGTGGCAGTCCGCTGGTCAGCGAAAATGGCAGCAGTCCGCTGTTGCGCGAGCTGGTGCGGGTGTTTGCACGGATCCATGATCGTGACCGCAGCGACTGGATCGGCGAGGGGCTGGCGGAGTACTACTCCACTGAGCTGCTGCGCCGCGCCGGCGGCATCAGCGACGATCGCTACCAGGCGTTGCAGACGCGCCTGGGCAAGGAAGGCAAGGGCGTGACCAGCCTGCGCGGCGAACAGGTCAGTGCGGCGACCATCGCCCGGGCAGTGTTGCTGTTGCAGGCGCTGGACCGGGAGATCCGCATTCATACCCACAACAAGCAGTCGCTGGATGATCTGGTGCGGGCGTTGATGCGCTTGAACGGTGTGTCGACCGAGGAGTTCGTGCAACTGGCGGATGGCGTGCTGGGGCGGGAGTCGGAGGTTCTGCGCAGTCCATTGCTTCAGTGACTGGCCTTCAGGGTCTCATCGCTGGCAAGCCAGCTCCCACAGGTCCGGCGGCGCACTCGGTCATTGTGGGAGCTGGCTTGCCAGCGATAGGGCCCTCGAATTCTCAGGGCTTGGGACTGGCCAGCGAATCATCCCCGGTCACCGTCGCCGTTTTGGTCGCCGCCTCGGCCGCATCCTTCAACGACTTCAGCTCGCTCCCCGTCCGCTCGATCCTGGCGCGGATCCCGTCCAGGTCCTGGCGCCCCTTCTCCAGCAGGCTCTTGGCCGAACAATGCCCGGTCACCCCGCGAGCCAGCACCGCACCGCCAATGGCGATCTGGATCAGGCCGAACAGGCCGCCGCGGCGCAGCCCCTTGCCGACCATCACCACCCCGGTGGCCACGGAGCCGGCGCGCTCCCAGCCCTGGACGTTGTGCTCGGGCTTGCTCTGAAAGGGCGTTGCCGGGATCTCTGGCTTCTGGCGCATGGGCGCTTCTCCTCTTGAGTGATGTGATAGTCAGCAGACCGCCTGGCGGCGGCCGATGTTCCATCGCTTACTTGAAGCGTGGTCCGGAACGGGTGTTCAGACCCTTGGCCATACGGTCGTAGAGCACCACGTTGACCGTGGCGGCCAGGTTCATGCAGCCGTTGGTCGGGATGTAGATGGTCTCTTCGCACCAGGCGCGGACATCGTCGTCGAGGCTGCCGTCCTCGGGGCCGAAGATGTAGATGGCACGGTCCGGGTGGGTGTATTCCGGCAGCGGGCGGGCGCCCTCGACCAGTTCCACGGCCACCGGGGTGCAGCCCAGGGGAATGATCTTCTGCAGGTCGTCGATGCCGATCAGCGGGATGTCGTAGTGCACCCGCTTGGTGTCGGTGACGAAGTCGCGGGCGCGCTCGTAGCGCTTGCCGGTGTAGAACACCGAGTTGACGCCATAGCAGCCGGCCGCACGCATCACCGAGCCGACGTTTTCAGGGGATTTGGGGTTGTACAGGCCGATGCAGCTGTACCTTTTGTTCGCCACGTGCCGGGCCCTTCGCAAAAAAGAGCCGATTATACGGATTCCCCGGCACGGGCGGGCAGCGGCCTCAGTCCTTCTTCAGCATCCCGGCGAGGGCGGCGAAGGGATTGTGGGTGGCCTTGGCGATCGACGGCGTGCTCAGCGAGCCTTCGCTGAAGTACTGCTGGTCGGTGTAGCGCGAGTGCTCGTTGTCGTGGCAGTACAGGCACAGCAGCTCCCAGTTGGAGCCGTCCTGGGGGTTGTTGTCGTGGTTGTGGTCGCGATGGTGCACGGTCAGCTCGCTCAGACGCTTGCCGGAGAACTCCCGGGCACAGCGGCCACACACGTGCGGGTACATGCGCAGGGCTTTCTGCCGGTAGCCCCGTTCGTCGTCGCGCTTGGCGTCGGCGAGGATGCGGTCGAGCCGCGCGGTGGCGGCGGCGGAGGAGGATTGGGTCATTGTTTTACCTACTGGGCATTTCACGGTTTTGACGCCAGTCTAGCGCCGTTCCCGGCGACTGGGCAGGCAATCCGCTACACGGCGGAGTAGTCTGTACGACATGACCTCGACCAGGAGCCCTACATGCGTCTGACGAGCATCCTGCTGTATTGCGCCGCCAGCCTGGCCACTGCCCAGGCCGATGACCTGCAACCGCGGGTCATCGCCCCCGTCCCCGGTGCGCCCGGCACGGCGACGCCGACGCCCTATCCACAGCTATCGCCACCGGTGATTCCGCGGGCCGCCGATGGCACGCCTGGCGCGCCCTTGCTGCCTCCCATGCCGCTGCCCACGCCGCCCAAGGACCAGCCCTTGCCGGGCCTGACGCCACCCGCGGAAAAGGACAAGGCCGACTAGACCTGCTGGGCCAGCAACTGCCCGTCGACCATGCGCAGGCGTCGCGACAGGGCCACCGCCAGCGCGCGGATGACCTTGGCGGCGATCTTCGGTGCGTCGTTGAGCATCCGGTCCAGCGCGTCCTTGCCCAGGCTGAGCAACTGGCAGTCGCTGGCGGCGACGCAGGAGGCCGATCGACGTTCGCCGTCGAGCACCGCCATCTCGCCGAAGGCGCGGCCCTTGCGCAGCACGGCGATATCCACTTCGCGGCCGTCGGCATCGGTCTTGCGCACCGCCACCTGGCCGGCAACGATCAAACACATGAAGGTGCCGGCGTCGCCCTCGCGGAAGATCACCTCGCCGGCGGCCATGCTGCTCAGGGCGAAGTAGCCGGCGGCGGCAGAGAAATCGCCGGGCTGGAGCTGGTCGAACAGGCCGCAATCCATCAGCAGGTCGCGGATTTCGTTGTTGAGGAAACTGGCTTCGGGCATTGCTTTGGTTCTTTTGTTGTCTGTCCGGGAAGAGATCGCACCGCGACTCTCATCGCGGTGCAAGCTCAGACAACGAAAAACGCGATTTACACCACATCCAGCTCATTCAGGACGAAGGCATATTCCAGGGCCACATCGCGCAGGCCCTGGTAGCGCCCGCTCATGCCACCATGGCCGGCGCCCAGTTCGGTCTTGAGCAGCAGTGGATTGCTGTCGGTCTTGGTCACCCGCAGCTTGGCCACCCACTTCGCCGCTTCCCAGTACTGCACGCGGCTGTCGTTGTAGCCGGCGATCACCAGCAAGGCCGGGTAGGCCTGGGCGCTGAGGTTCTCGTAGGGCGCGTAGGCCTTGATCCGGGCATGCACCTCCGGTTCCTCGGGGTTGCCCCATTCGTCGTACTCGGTGACGGTCAGCGGCAGGTCCGGATCGAGCATGGTGTTGAGCACGTCGACGAAAGGCACTTCGGCGATCGCCACCTTGAACAGTTCCGGGCGTTGGTTGAGCACCGCGCCGATCAGCAGGCCGCCGGCGCTGCCACCGCTGATCGCCAGTTGCCCGGCCGTGGTGATGCCGGCGGCGATCAGGTGCTCGGCGCAAGCGATGAAGTCGCCGAAGGTGTTGTGCTTGTGCTCCTGCTTGCCGGCGCGGTACCAGGCTTCGCCCAGTTCGCCGCCGCCACGCACGTGGGCGATGGCGAAGGCCACGCCGCGATCCAGCAGGCTCAGGCGGGCGTGGGAGAACCACGGATCGAGGCTCTCGCCGTAGGCGCCGTAACCGTAAAGGTACAGCGGCACCGGCTGGCCGAGATCGACACGGCGCTGGACCAGGCTGATCGGTACCAGGGTGCCGTCCGCTGCACGCGCCCAGAGACGCTGGCTGACATAGGCGTCGGCATCGAACTCGCCGAGCACCGGTGTCTGCTTGAGCACCAGTTGCTCGCCAGTGGCGAGGTCCAGTTGGCGCACCTGGGCCGGACGGTTCAGCGCCTCGTAGCGCAGGCGGATGCGTGAGCTGGCGAATTCCAGGCTGTCCTGCACGTACAGGCTGTAGGCGGCGTCCGGCAGTTGCACGCGGTAGGCCGGAAGGCCGGTCGGGCGCACTTCGATGATCGGCAGGCCGCCCTCGCGCAGGCTCAGGGTCAGGGCTTGGGCATTCAGGGTCAGGCCCTCGATCATCACCGTGTCGCTGTGCGGCACCAGCACCTGCCACAGGTCGCGGGTCGGCACGCGGTCGCCGGGGGCGTGGAACAGGGCGAAGTTGATGCCGTCCTGGTTGCTGCGCACGAACCAGCGCCATTCGCCGTCGAGCTTGCCGTGGTCGGCGTCGTATTCATGGCCTTCGACCCGCGGTGCCAGGCAGGCGAACTCGCCTTGCGGGGTATCGGCGTCCAGTGCCCAGGCTTCGCTGGTGGTCTTGCTGTTGAGTATCAGCACCAGTTGGCGCTCGGAGCTGGAGCGGTAGCAGTGCAGGAAGAAGCGCCCGTCGGCTTCCTCGAAGACCGTCTGGGCCTCGGCGCTGCCCAGGCGATGGCGGTGCAGGCGGAAGGGCCGGTGGGTGTCGTCCAGGGTGGTGAAGAACAGGGTCTGGCTGTCGTTGGCCCAGGTCATGCTGCCGTCGCAGTCGTCGAACGGCAGTTCACTGATCACGCCGCTGGCCAGCTCTTTGACGTACAGGGTGTAGATCTCGTCGCCGCTGGTGTCCAGGCTGTAGGCCAGGCGCTGGTGGTCGGGGCTGACGTTGAAGGCGCCCAGGCTGAGGAAGCCACCGGCGGCCAGCTGGTTGGGGTCGAGCAGCAGTTCTTCGCGGCTTTCGTCCACCTGGTTGGAATCGTCGGCCGGGCGCGGGCAACGGTAATGCCGCGGGTATTCGTCGCCGGCGGTGGTGCGGGTGTAGTAGAGATACGGGCCCCAGGGCGAGGGCAGGGACAGGTCGGTCTCGAGGATGCGGCCCTTGATTTCCTCGAACAGGGTCTCGCGCAGATCGGCCTGGTCGGCCAGCTGCGCCTGCTGGAAGGCGTTCTCCGCTTCCAGGTAGGCCATCACCTCGGGAGCGTCGCGCTCCTGCAGCCAGGCATAGGGATCCGCGCCGTCGCCCCGGCGGGCGATCGGGGGGCAAAGGGCTTGAGCGGAAGAGGGCATGTGCGGTTCCTTGGCTGGGGGGCGCCTGCGCGCGGAAAAATCGTTATCATAAGCGCCTGTTTGCCTACCTTCCACGGACGCCATGACCGAAAACGACTATCTGTTCGCCTGGGGCCTGTATGCCCTGGCTGCCCTGGGTTGCCTATGGGTGGGCTTCCGTATCACCGGCTGGATGTGGCGCTGGCTGCGCGAACCGCTGCGGGTGCTGCTGGCGGTGCTGCTGTTGACCCCGACCATCATCGATGCGGCCAAGGACATCTACGCCCCGGCCATCGCCATCACCGCCCTGGACCTTGCCTTCAAGGTCGGCAACAACGTCTGGCGCGCCGCTTCCGATCTGGCCATGTACGGCATGATCGCCTTCGCCCTGTACCTGATCTTCGTGGCCATCCGCCTGCCGCTGGAAGCCCGTGCCCGGGCCCGTCGCGAGCGTGCCGAAGCCGCCGCCAAGCGCCAGGCCGAGGAGGACGAACAAGTGGCCATGGCGCCGCCGGGCAGCCGCGAGCGCTATCGCAACGAGCCGCCGGAGGCCCCGCAGGGTGGCCCGCGCCAGCGTCTCGAACCGCGTCTGTAAGGGGAGCGAGCGACCATGTGCGAACTGCTGGGCATGAGTGCCAACGTCCCCACCGACATCGTTTTCAGCTTCACCGGCCTGATGCAGCGCGGCGGCCGCACCGGCCCGCACCGTGATGGCTGGGGCATCGGCTTCTACGAGGGCCGCGGCCTGCGGGTGTTTCAGGACCCGGCGGCGAGTTGCGAATCGGAAGTCGCCAACCTGGTGCAGCGCTATCCGATCAAGAGCGAAGTGGTGATCGGCCATATCCGCCAGGCCAACGTCGGCAAGGTCTGCCTTTCCAACACCCACCCGTTCGTCCGCGAGCTGTGGGGACGCAACTGGTGTTTCGCCCATAACGGCCAGCTCGCCGACCTCAACGGCCTGACCAGCTTCTACCGGCCGATCGGCGACACCGACAGCGAAGCGGCCTTCTGCGACCTGCTCAACCGCATCCGCGAGGCCTTCCCCGAACCGGTGGAGGTCGAGCAACTGCTGCCGGTGCTGGAGCAGGCCTGCGCCGAATACCGCGGCAAGGGCGTGTTCAATTGCCTGCTCAGTGATGGCGACTGGCTGTTCTGCTTCTGTTCGACCAAGCTGGTGCACATCACCCGGCGCGCGCCGTTCGGCCCGGCCCGGCTCAAGGACGTCGACATGATCGTCGACTTCCAGGCCGAGACCACCACCAACGACGTAGTCACCGTGATCGCCACCGAAGCGCTCACCGAAAACGAAACCTGGCAACGCTACGAGCCCGGCCAGTGGGGCCTGTGGCGCAAGGGCGAATGCATCGCCAAGGGTCAGACCCCAGCCTGAGGAAGAGGCGCATGTTCAGAAGCTACCTGCGATTGATCCTGTTCACCTGCGGCCTGCTGCTGGGCGTGCAGGTGCCTGGTCTGATCAATGACTACAGCCAGCGGGTGCAGGCGCACCTGCTGGAGTCCCGCGAAGGCCTCAAGGGCTTCCAGCAGACCGCCCAGCGCTTCTTCAATGGCGATCTCGATGCGCTGGTGCGGCACTACCGTTCCAGCGACGATCCGGTGTTCAACAGCGATGCCAACAGCATCGAAAGCCTGCAGATCCGCAATCGCCTGCTGGAAAACGAATGGCAGGCCCTGCAGGGCGGCTGGCTGAGCCGCACCTTGCATGTGCTGACCCGCCCGGACCCGGCGATCCGCGAAGAGACCGTCAAAGGCTACAGCTATCAGATCCTGCTCACCCCCGAGGCCGCAAGCTGGGGCCTGGGTTGTGCGCTGCTGTTCGCCCTGGTGGTGGAAAGCCTGTTGCTGCTGGTCGGCTGGGTGATCATGGGCGGTCGGCGCAAAGCCGTACAACCGAGCTGGCGTTGAACCTGATCCGGAGGCCTGCGTGAGCCGTCTGCTGCTGAACTGCGATATGGGCGAAAGCTTCGGCAACTGGACCATGGGTCTGGATGCCGAGGTGATGCCCTACATCGATTGCGCCAACATCGCCTGCGGTTTCCACGCCGGCGACCCCGGCATCATGCGCCACACCGTAGCCCTGGCCGTAGAGCACAAGGTGCTGGTCGGCGCCCATCCGGCCTATCCCGACCTGCAAGGCTTCGGCCGCCGCTCGATGGCCTGCAGCAACGAGGAAATCCGCGACCTGCTGCACTACCAGATCGGCGCGCTGGATGGCATCTGCCGGACCCAGGGTACCCGGGTGGCCTACGTCAAACCCCATGGCGCGATGTACAACGACATGATGGCCGACCACGGCAAGCTGCGCGCCGTGCTCGAAGCCGTGGCCGCCTATGACCGCACCCTGCCGCTGATGCTCATGGCCACCGCCGACGACAGCGCTGCCCGGGCGCTGGGTGCCGAACTGGGCATTACCCTGTGGTTCGAAGCCTTCGCCGACCGAGCCTACGATGGCGCCGGGCGCCTGGTATCACGACGCCTGCCGGGGGCGGTGCACCACGACCCGGCGCTGGTGCTGGAGCAGGCCCTGCGCCTGGCCCGTGGCGAGACCCTGACCGCCAGCGACGGCAGCCCGGTGCAACTGCGCGCCCAGACCCTGTGCGTCCATGGCGACAACGACAGCTCGGTGGCGGCGGTGCGGCAGATCCGCGAGGCGCTGGATGCCCTGCCGTCGTGACTGACAGGGCCCCATCGCTGGCAAGCCAGCTCCCACAAGGATTGTGGTGTGCACAAAACCCTGTGGGAGCTGGCTTGCCAGCGATGAGGCCCTGGAGAGCCCCAGCTTACTTGGACAAAAACCGCATCCCTTCTTCCAGCCCGCGCAAGGTCAGCGGGTACATGCGGTCCTCCACCAGCTCGCGAACGATATTGGTCGACGCCGTGTAGTTCCAGGTGTCCTTCGGATACGGATTGATCCAGATAAGCTTCTTGAATTTCTCCATGAAGCGCTGCATCCACACATACCCGGCTTCTTCGTTCCAGTGCTCGACGCTGCCACCCGGCTGGGTGATCTCGTAGGGCGCCATTGCGGCATCGCCGACGAACACCACCTTGTAGTCCGCGCCGTACTTGTGCAGCAGGTCGAGGGTGGAGGTGCGCTCCGAAGTGCGGCGCAGGTTGTTCTTCCACACTGACTCGTACACGAAGTTGTGGAAGTAGTAGTACTCCAGGTGCTTGAACTCGGTCTTGCAGGCCGAGAACAGTTCCTCGCAGATCTTCACGTGGGCATCCATCGAGCCGCCGATATCGAACAGCAACAGCAGCTTGACGCTGTTGCGCCGTTCCGGGCGCATCTGGATGTTGAGCAGGCCGGCGTCGCGGGCGGTGTGGTCGATGGTGCCGTCGATGTCCAGCTCGTCCGCCGCACCCTGGCGGGCGAACTTGCGCAGGCGACGCAGGGCCAGCTTGATATTGCGCGTGCCCAGCTCGACCTGGTCGTCGAGGTTCTTGTATTCGCGCTGGTCCCAGACCTTGACCGCCTTGCCCTGGCGCTTGCCGGCATCGCCGACACGGATGCCTTCCGGGTTGAAACCGCCCGAGCCGAACGGGCTGGTGCCGCCGGTGCCGATCCACTTGTTGCCGCCGGCATGACGGCCTTTCTGCTCTTCCAGGCGCTTCTTGAATTCCTCGATCAGCTTGTCCAGGCCGCCGAGGGACTGGATCTGCGCCCGTTCTTCGTCGGTCAGCTGGCGCTCGAACTCCTTGCGCAGCCAGTCTTCCGGAATCAGTGCTTCCAGATGCCGGTCGAGGTTTTCCAGGCCCTTGAAGTAGGCGGAAAAGGCCCGGTCGAACTTGTCGAAATGACGCTCGTCCTTGACCAGGATGGCCCGCGACAAATAGTAGAACTCGTCCATGTCGGCGAAGGTGACCCGCGACTTCAGGGCATTGAGCAGGTCGAGCAGCTCGCGCACCGACACCGGCACCTTGGCCGCGCGCATTTCATTGAACAGATTGAGCAGCATGGCGATTGCCCCCGTGGCCTCAGCGGTTGCCGCGGCGGCTCATGAAGGCCAGGCGCTCGAGCAGTTGCACGTCCTGTTCGTTCTTCACCAGGGCGCCGGCCAGTGGCGGGATGGCCTTGGTCGGATCGCGCTCGCGCAGCACCGCCTCGCCGATGTTGTCGGCCATCAGCAGCTTCAGCCAGTCGACCAGTTCGGAGGTGGAGGGCTTCTTCTTCAGGCCCGGCACCTTGCGCACGTCGAAGAACACGTCCAGCGCTTCGCTGACCAGGTCCTTCTTGATGTTCGGGTAGTGCACGTCGACGATCTGCTGCAGGGTGTCGCGGTCGGGGAAGGCGATGTAGTGGAAGAAGCAGCGGCGCAGGAAGGCGTCCGGCAGCTCCTTTTCGTTGTTCGAGGTGATGATGATGATCGGCCGTTGCTTGGCCTTGATGGTCTCGTCGGTCTCGTAAACGTAGAACTCCATCTTGTCCAGTTCCTGCAACAGGTCGTTGGGGAACTCGATGTCGGCCTTGTCGATTTCGTCGATCAGCAGGATCACCCGCTCGTCCGACTCGAAGGCCTCCCACAACTTGCCCTTCTTCAGGTAGTTGCGCACGTCGTGGACCTTGTCCACGCCCAGTTGCGAGTCGCGCAGGCGGCTGACCGCATCGTATTCGTAGAGGCCCTGGTGAGCCTTGGTGGTGGACTTGATGTGCCAGGTGATCAGCTTGGCACCGAAGGAGGCGGCCAGTTGCTCGGCGAGCATGGTCTTGCCGGTGCCCGGCTCGCCCTTGACCAGCAGTGGCCGCTCCAGGGTGATCGCCGCGTTGACCGCCAGTTTCAGGTCGTCTGTGGCGACGTATGCGCTGGTGCCTTCGAACTTCATCTGTCCATCCTCATGAATACGGATGCCGGGCAGTACCCATCCGGCAGAAAAATGTCATACGCGACTATACCCGCCGTCCTACACACTGGGAACGCAGACGGCCCATTCAGTCTCTGAATGGGCCGTCACTCGGTGACCCGGTCAGACTGGGGCGCGGAACGCTCATAACGTGCGTTGAACGCCTGGATAAAGCCGTTGCGCAGGATCTGCAGGAAGGCCTCGAAGGCGCTGATATCGCTGTGATGGACGCTGCCGGACAGCTCGACGCGGGTGGCGAACTGGTTTTTCGGCTGGTTCTTCAGCACCGTCTCGGTGGCGCCGACCAGCGCCTCCCAGACCGAGCGGAAGATGTTCTTGTCCTTGTTCTCCACGTCCTGCTGCCAGTCGAACACTTCGACATCGCGCAGCAGCGGCTTGATATAGCCGGTCAGCCGGCCTTTCTCGGCCTCGGCCTCGATCACCAGGTCGCCATGCCCGGCCTTGAAGTCGAACTTGCCGTAGGCGCTGGCGAAGTCGTTGAGGCGGCGCAATTGCAGGTCGGTGGCGCGCAGGCGGAACTTGAAGTCCTCGAAGTTGCTCAGGGGATCGAAGGTGGCGCTGCTTTCCACCGGGGCATCGCCGAGCAGCAGGGCCTTGCCGTCGAAACTGGCGTCGCGCCGGCCTTGCTGGTCGACCACGTTGGTCAGGTTATGGATGCTGGCATCGAGCTGGGTGGCCTTGAGGTCCACGGCGGGTTTGGAGTTGTAGTTGCGGAAGGTCAGGGTGCCATCCTGGATCAGCACTTCGTTGAGGGTGATGGGCAGCAGTTTTTCCAGCTGTTGCCGCCAGTTGGTGCCCTGGCCGGTCTGTGAGGCCTGCTTGTTGCCGCCGTCGACGAAGTTGAGTTCGGGGCGCAGGAAAATCACTTCACCCACCACGGCATGCTCGGACCACAGCGACTGCCAGCTCACCGACAGATCTATGACCGGGGCATTCAGCAGCGGGACCGGCACCTTGCCGCTGGTCTTGACGATGGTCAGGCCGTTGATCTTGTAGGCACCGCGCCACCAGGCGAGGTCAACATCGGCGATCTGGCCGCGATAATCGCCCATGTCGGCGAGCTTGCCATTCAGGTAGTCGCGCACCAGCCACGGAAGCGACAGGTGCAGGGCGAGCAGCAGCACCAGCAGGCCGGCCAGGCCCGCCAGCGGCCAGCGATAGCGGCGTTTCATCGGCATCTCCAGAGCGCGGATGAAAGGTTGACCGCGGTCAGTTGCACGGAGTTCTACCGGGGTAGACGCACCCCCATGGCAGGCTTACCCTTGAGGTTTTCGCTCGGTGCCAAAAGGACCCCCTGCCATGAGCCGTATCTTCGCTGACAACGCCCATTCCATCGGCAACACGCCGCTGGTGCAGATCAACCGCATCGCCCCGCGCGGGGTGACCATCCTGGCCAAGATCGAAGGGCGCAACCCGGGTTATTCGGTCAAATGCCGGATCGGCGCGAACATGGTCTGGGACGCCGAAAGCAGCGGCAAGCTCAAGCCGGGCATGACCATCGTCGAGCCGACCTCGGGCAACACCGGCATCGGCCTGGCCTTCGTCGCCGCTGCCCGCGGCTACAAGCTGCTGCTGACCATGCCGGCATCGATGAGCATCGAGCGGCGCAAGGTGCTCAAGGCGCTGGGCGCCGAACTGGTGCTGACCGAGCCGGCCAAGGGCATGAAGGGCGCCATCGAGAAGGCCAACGAGATCCTCGCCAGCGACCCGGCCAAGTACTTCATGCCGGCGCAGTTCGACAACCCGGCCAACCCGGCCATCCATGAAAAGACCACCGGCCCGGAAATCTGGAACGACACCGATGGCGCGGTGGACGTGCTGGTCGCCGGCGTCGGTACCGGCGGCACCATCAGCGGTGTGTCGCGCTACATCAAGCACACCCAGGGCAAGGCGATCCTGTCGGTGGCGGTCGAGCCGATCAGCTCGCCGGTGATCAGCCAGGCCCTGGCCGGTGAAGAGATCAAGCCGAGCCCGCACAAGATCCAGGGCATCGGTGCCGGTTTCGTGCCGAAGAACCTCGACCTGTCGATCGTCGACCAGGTGGAAAAGGTCAGCGACGACGAATCCAAGGCCATGGCCCTGCGCCTGATGCAGGAAGAGGGGATTCTCTGCGGCATTTCCTGTGGCGCCGCCATGGCCGCCGCCGTGCGCCTGGCCGAGAAGCCGGAGATGCAGGGCAAGACCATCGTGGTGATCCTGCCGGACTCGGGTGAGCGGTACCTGTCGAGCATGCTGTTCAGCGACCTGTTCACCGAGCAGGAAAACCAGCAGTAACAACACTGCACAACCTTGTGGGAGCGGGTTTACCCGCGATGACGCCGGTGGGCTCACTGTCGCCATCGCGGGTAAACCCGCTCCCACAAGGTCCGCATCGTGCTTTTGATCCTCGGCAATGCCCTGCTGCCGGGTTTGTTGCAAAATTTCCAACACTGTCTATCAGGCCCCGCGTGTTCTTACCGGGGCCTGTTCGGTTTATCATGGACGATTTCCGGCCTAGGGCCTGAACGAGATTTCCAGGAGCATTGAATGACTTTTTCCTTTGTCGCCAAGGCAGGCGTGCTGCTGCTGTTCTTCGGCAGCGTCCTGTTCGTGCACCTGCGCGGCAAGGCCCGGTTGCCGGTGCTGCGCCAGTTCGTCAACCATTCCGCACTGTTCGCCCCCTACAACTCGCTGATGTACCTGTTCTCCGGGGTGCCGTCCAAGCCGTACCTGGACCGTGAGCGCTTCCCCGAGCTGGACGTGCTGAAGAACAACTGGGAAACCATCCGCGAAGAGGCCATGCACCTGTTCGACGAGGGTTACATCCGCGCCGCCGAGAAGGACAACGACGCCGGTTTCGGTTCGTTCTTCAAGAAGGGCTGGAAGCGCTTCTACCTGAAGTGGTACGACAAGGCCCTGCCATCCGCCGAGCTGCTGTGCCCGAAGACCGTCGAGCTGGTCAACAGCATTCCCAACGTCAAGGGCGCGATGTTCGCCCTGTTGCCGGGTGGCAGCCACCTCAACCCGCACCGTGATCCCTTTGCCGGTTCGCTGCGCTATCACCTCGGCCTGACCACGCCGAACTCGGACAACTGCCGCATCTACGTCGATGGCCAGCCTTATGCCTGGCGTGACGGCGAGGATGTGATGTTCGACGAGACCTATGTGCACTGGGTCAAGAACGAGACCGATGTCACCCGGGTGATCCTGTTCTGCGACGTCGAGCGTCCGCTGAGCAGCCCGTTGATGACCAAGATCAATCGCAAGGTCAGCGCCTTCCTCGGCCGCGCCACCGCGCCGCAGAACACCGATGACGAGCGGGTCGGCGGGATCAACCAGGCGTATGCCTGGAGCAAGAAGTTCAGCAATGTCATCAGTGCCCGGGTGAAGACCTTCAAGCGGGCCAATCCGAAGGCTTACCGGGTGCTGCGGCCGGTATTGGCCGTGGTGGTTGCCTATCTGCTGTATCGCTGGTTGTTCTGATTCGTTCTCTAGGGCCCTATCGCCGGCAACGCCGGCTCCCACAGGTTTCGGCGGCGCACGCGGTACCTGTGGG